>CAZKSP010000017.1:0-19827 GCA_964555385.1 uncultured Chitinophagaceae bacterium | reverse complement strand
CCGCCAGCACCGTGTCGAAGTCGCTCCCGACCGTCTCGATCACGACCGTTCCTGAGGCCGGTGCAGTCCATGTCCACCAGACGCTTTTGCCGCCGTCGACGCCGTGGTGGACCGGCTCGCCCGCCTCGGCGGTGGCATCGACGTTGGTGCCGGTCGCCGTCGGGCTGAGCCCTTCGAGTGCGAGGCGATCAGCAAAGGCATCGTTGGGCGAGCGGCTGGGGGCGTGATAGCCACTATCTGAATCACTGAGCAGACTGGAGCCAAGGTCGTTGCTGGCTGTCACCCAGTAGTGATAGACAGTGTTGATGGCGGCCGCTGAGTCGAGGTAAGAGGTTGTTGTGAGCCCGTCAGCAACGACGTTGGCGGTGGCTGAATCGGCCGATTCACCCCGGTAGAGCGTGTAGTTGTCGGCAAAAAGTGAACTGCTCCAGTTGATCTGGATGCCGCCCAGGTTCGTGCCGTCGCTCGCTGAAATAGTGCCAGGAGCAGCCGGTACCGTCGGATCACTCGACAGGCTCGCAATCAGTGTGCCGGCGTTGAGCCGGCCGCCGGTAAGAACCTTCCCGGTCAGTCCACTGACACTGTCGACAGTGCCGAGAAGTGCCGTCTTGAGATCAGCGACCGACAGCGTCGGATCAACCGCGATGGCAAGAGCTGCAGCCCCTGCCACATGGGGCGTGGCCATGCTCGTGCCACTGTACGAGGCATAGCCCCCACCTGGCACCGTGCTGACAATGCCAGCTCCGGGGGCTGCTAGGTCGACACTGGTGGCGCCGTAATTGCTGAAGCTGGCCAGGGCATCGTTGCGGTTAGTTGCAGCGACTGATATGACTGCTCCACTTGTGTACGACGCCGGGTACTGCGGGGTTGCGTCATTGTCTGACCCATCGTTGCCCGCTGCCGCAACGAACAGGATGTCAGCTGCAGCCCCTGCTTCGATCGCCTGCCGCATGGCGCTGCTGGAGCCTCCACCTCCCCAGCTATTGTTCGTCACGCGAATGTTCTGACCATATTGCGTCCGCATCATGGTGGCGTAGTTGATCGCCTGGATCGCATCAGAGGTCGAGCCCGAGCCACTGTCACTGAGGAACTTCAGTCCCATCAACGAAACTTCCCAATTCACGCCGGCGACGCCGAGGCCGTTGTTACCGACCCCACCGATTGTGCCGGCGCAGTGAGTGCCATGGCCGTTGTCATCAAATGGATCGCCGTCGTCGTTGACAAAGTCATAGCCGTGAACGTCATCGATAAAGCCATTGCCGTCATCGTCGATACCATTGCCGGCAATCTCACCCGGGTTGACCCAGATGTTGGCGGCCAGATCAGGGTGGGTGTAGTCGATCCCGGTATCGACAATGCCAACGATCACATCCCGTGAGCCAGTACTCACCTGCCAGGCCTCCGGGGCGTCGATGTCAGCATCGGGAGTGCCGCCACTCTGGCCGGTGTTGTGCAGACCGTACAAGTCACCGTAGCGGGGATCGTTGGGGGTGGATGTCGCGGCAAATGAAGAGACAGAGATTGGCAGGTCGGGCTCGTAGGCCGAGACAATTCCCTGGCTGGCAAGCAATGAGAGAACCGCCTCCGGGGCCGAACTCGCCTCCAGCAAGAGTTGCCCGGGTAGGCCCAGTCCGCCGAGGACCCGTAGTCCGGGAGCGGTGAACAGGCCGACCGCATCTGCCACTCGGCTGACTGTTTCGAGAACTTGAGGTGAGAGTCGCACGATCCAGTTCGCGTTCCCACCCTCGCCGGGATCAGATCCTGCGATTGAGTCAGCTCCAAACCAGTCGGTTGCCGACCCCCCAGTGTCAGCCGCCGCGGACAGCAACGGTTCATTGATCGTGGTGAACCATTCCGCTGTGACGCTGTCATAGTTTGATGGGCTCGCGGTCAGGAGCCGGCGTTCCTCCAGCCGTTCCAAGGTCGCCCTGAGCCGATTCGCGGTGTCGCTCCGAAATGTCGTGCGAATGAGTCGTTGCCGCCTCCGGCGGGACCGGGAAAAGAAAAAGCGGTTCATGTTCGGAACCTTTCTGCTGGTTGATTCGTAGAAAAGAGTGTCGCTAACAGTTGTTCGGTTTCTCTGGTGCCACCAAGCTGCGGAGATTACTGTCGATGATCGGGCCGTTGGCCTGTGTCGTGGGCATTTTTTGTGCCAACACTCCGAATCGGCTTTCTTCGTGTGTGGCAGACGAATGGTGGTCGCACACTGCGACAACTGCAGCGATACGCTGCAGTGAAACGCACTGCCTGCAGCAAAGTGCTACGGGGTGGGATGGGTAATCCTCAGAATGCGACCGAAGCTCAGCAGGTACTGCTCAGTAGCTCGATCGTACGGACAAGAGTCCGATCGCACGGGTAAGCGTGCATGGCGGCCGAGTTGCTCGCGGGCTGTGGCTGATGTCTGCCGTCGTAAAATGGCAGTGGCCTGCGGCCTTGAAAAGCAGAAACATTCCCGAAAAACCCTCGAAAGGGCTTTTTTCAGGGACTGCTGAGTTTCTCGTCATCGTTCAGCCCGATAAGCCGCAGGGGCCGCTTCAAAATTGGCCGGCCTTCGGGCATAATGCAAGGCTCGCGGGTTTTCCGCCCAACCGTTCCCCGGCCCTCCTTCGGCAACGCAGGGTGGCGTCCAACGTTCATCGAGGAGTTCTCGTTTCGTGTACCGGAATCTCAGTACCGTCGGCCTGCCGCTGTCTGGCCGCCCCAGCGAATTGATCGAACTGGCCCTGTCGTTTGGCTTTGACGGCATGGATATCGACATCCTTGACTTCTGCCAGCAGGCAGAAATCTATGGAGTGGATCACGCCCGACGGCTCATGGTCAGCGCGAGGTTGAAGGCTTCTGCAATCCGTCTGCCGGTCACGCTCAGCGGCGATGACGCGACCTTCAACGCTGAACTCGAGAGACTGCCGAAGGTTCTGGAAATGACTGCGGCGGCTGAATGCAGTCGCGCTCTGGCCACCCTTGTGGCTGGTTCGGACGAGCATTCCTTCAAAGACTGCTTTGAACTCCACCGAAAGAGGCTTGAGGCTATTGGAGGGCTGGCTGCCCAACACGGCATCATGATCGGTTTGGCGATCCAGCCTGAGCCGGAGTTTCGGGCCGGCCTGACGCATCAGTTTGTGCATACCTACGAGGGGCTTATTGGGCTGGTCGCCAGCTGCCATGCAGCGGTTGGTGCGGTAGTGGACGGCTGGGCCCTTCACCTGACGGGTGAGACGCCGGCGGTCATTTCGCAGTTGCCAGCCGGGAAGCTCGTGGAGGTCAGGCTTTCCGACGCCCCCAGCGGTGTCGCAGCGGCAGACCTCATCGCCAACCAGCGGCTGATGCCGGGTGAGACGGGCGTCATCAACAGTGCTGAGATTCTGAAGGCCGCTGCAGCGGCTGGCTTTGAGGGTCCGGTCACACCCTGTGCGGCCCGGGCTGCACTCAAGGGCACCGGACGCGAGCGGATTGTCCGGCGGGCTGGCGACCAACTCGAAGCTATTTGGCGGGATGCCGAACTGCCGATCGTTCCCCGCTGGTTTGTGCCAGCGATCACTGACGAGGACCAGTTTGAAGATTCAGGGGAAGGTGATCGGGCGAACAACGATGAGGCAGCAAGGTCTGAGGATAACCAGCCCGCGACAGCGTCCTGATTGTTGCCGGGATCGACTGGCAAAGCTTTTACCTGAGAGCGACTTCAGGCAGCTTCCCGTATCCAGATGACCCGCGGTGACCCTCCACCACCGATGGCCGAGCCGCGAATGAACTCGGACATGTACCGCAAGCTCTTGCCGGGGCGGTCAGGGTCACGAAAGTTGTCTCCCTTTTGCAAAATGGGTAGCCGGTCGGGCATGCTGCCAAAGGCTCGGCTGCCAGCGGCTTGGCAGGGATACCAGTGTCCATTGTTACTGCTGTCGACGAGATAAAATTCGGGATAGCAGTGCCCTTCAACCCAGACGGTACGCGCTGGTACGCCGGTTGCCCGAGCCATGGCAATAAACAGGCAGGTCAGTTCCTCACAGTCGCCCCAGCCATCAGCGAGAGCCCGGGCTGCCCCCTTGAGTTCCCCATTGCGGTACTCCACCCGTTCCCGCACGGTGTCATAGATCGCCTCGACTGCTTCCCAGCCCTCACGGCCAGCGGTGACTTGCCGGGCCAGCCGAACAATTTTTGGATGCCGGCTCTCGATGTAGGGACTGGTTCCAAAAAATGACCGCAGGCTGCGGTCCGTACGAGGCGGCTGACGCAGTCCAGCGGTTTGAGTGGGGGCCAGAATCGCCGCCCGCTCGAGTTCATAAGTGAGAATAGCCCTAGCTTCACGGCCGGCTGGGAGATCGGGAATATCAACAATCAGCTGTTTAGCCGCCCCAGGGAGATCTCGGAACCTGATGCGTCGGAAGTCGTTTGAGATGTCCTCGTCAATCATTCGGACCCGTTGTTCGGGCCAGTCGGTTGGCACCGGAAGTGTGGCGTAGATGTCCCGGCAGGGCCCGCCTTCGGCGACGACACGAAGGCCGACCCGATACCTCAGCTTTCCGCTGCTACCAAGTAGGGGAGCCTCGGCATTTGGCTGATCGTTCACAAACTGACCGTGGGTCAGCCGACCCGTCACGGTACCGGCAATGCCCACCATCAGGCTTTGAACGACCCTTCGGCGACGCGGTTCCGACGGGGGGGGCGGCTTGAAAAAATATTCCCTCATAGAAGCAAGAATCGGATGCTCGACTCAGCCCGGGGAAGCAGTCGGTCTCCAAAACCGGTCTGGGGAGGCTGGGCAAGCAATGCCAGCGGCTGCCGTGGCCGACCAGACCAATGAACTCGATTGTTCACCACCCTTGGGGATGATAGACTTCCGAGCTCGGTTGTAGGCTCGAAGAGCCGACCGGACTGCCGTTGTGGCCTCGCCGAGGCCCAGGTTTTCCATCCCCCTAACCCCCCACTCCCCCAATCGTATGGTCAACCGCAATCTCATCCGTGAACTTGATACAGGAGACGAACTCGATCAGGAAATTGAACTGGCAATGGGGGGCAGCGAGACTGCCGACTATGACATCGGCCTAGCGCCGTCTCTGTCCGTCAATTCTGTTGTCGAGGGCAAGATTCTTCGTGTTGACAGCGAGTTTGTGCTGGTTGATGTCGGGTACAAGAGTGAAGGCCACATCCCGCGGAATGAATGGGATGAAAACGAGCCAGAGCCACAGATTGGCGACCTTGTCAAGGTTTTGCTTGAAGACATCGAAGAGGCCAGCCTCGACGAGCATCGCGGGCTGATCACGCTGTCGAAGCGGAAGGCCCGGCGGATCGAAGACTGGCTGCGGGTCATGTCGAGTGTTCGCGAGGATGATGTCGTCACCGGTTTTGTGCTCCGCAAGATCAAAGGTGGGCTGCTGGTTGACATTTCGGGAGTCAACGTTTTCCTGCCCGCAAGTCAGGTCGATATCCGAAGGCCGGCTGATATTGGTGACTACTGCGATCGTGCGATCCAGTGCTTAGTGTTGAAGATTGACGAAGCGCGGCGAAACATCGTGGTTTCCCGCCGGGCGCTCATTGAGCAGGAGCGGGCCGAGCGAAAGAAGCAGCTGATGGAGACGCTGGAGGTCGGCCAGATCCGCCGCGGCATCGTCAAGAACATTGCCGACTTCGGAGCCTTCGTCGATCTCGGTGGCATCGATGGACTGCTTCACATTACGGATATGAGCTGGGGCCGTATTGGTCACCCAAGCGAGATGGTTTCGATTGACCAAGAGGTCGAAGTTCAGGTGCTGCACATCGATCGGGAACGCGAGAAGATCGCTCTTGGTATGAAGCAGCGGACCCCCAGCCCGTGGGCGAAGGTAGCCGATAAGTATCCGGTTGATACCGTCTGCAAGGGCGAAGTCGTCAACGTGATGAGCTACGGTGCGTTCGTGAAGCTCGAAGACGGCGTCGAAGGACTGGTTCACATCAGTGAGATGAGTTGGACCAAGCGTGTCAGTCATCCGAGTGAACTGGTTGCCCCAGGCGACACGGTCGATGTGGTGGTGCTGGCGATCAATCAAGAGAAACAAGAGATTTCTCTGGGCATGAAGCAGACCCAGCAGAATCCCTGGGAAAAGGTTGCTGCCGACTACCCGCCAGGAGCAATCGTCAATGGCGTGGTTCGCAACCTCACGAACTACGGTGCTTTCATTGAGATTGATGAAGGGATCGACGGCTTGCTGCACGTCACCGACATGTCCTGGACCCGCAAGGTCACTCATCCCAGTGAAGTGGTTGACAAGGGGCAGGAAGTCGAGTGCAAAGTTCTATCGGTTGATCAGCAGCGGCGGCGGATTGCCCTTGGGCTGAAGCAAATGCAGGAAGATCCGTGGACCGGCGACATTCCCGAGCGCTACAAGGTGGGAGATGTGGTCAACGGCGCCATCACCAAGATCACTAACTTTGGCGTCTTCGTTGGACTCGAAGATGGGCTAGAGGGGCTGTTGCACATCTCAGAACTCTCGGACGACAAGATCGAGAATGCTGAAGAACTGGTGCAGGTTGGTGACCCAATCGAGGTAAAGATCCTTAGGGTCGACACCGATGAGCGGAAGATCGGACTGTCACGAAAGCAGGTCGATTCGCCCGCTGATGAAGCAGCTGCGGAAACCTCTGGAAGCTAAACAGCTACTCGTTTCGGTTGACGGTCAAAACGGCAAGGACCGGTCCGATGTAGTTGTTGATCTCGAGGGGATAGCTTGCCGCTATCTGTTGAACTGCTGGCCCGGCATTCAGGGGTCGGTAGAAGACTTTCTCAGACCGCTTGATAACCGCCGTTTCTAGCGTAACGCGGAGCGGCGGTCCCCCCGCTGCGCTGAATCGCTCTGATGGTGCGGCTTGAGAATCGAGCCGTCTCGAGAGGAGGGCTTCGCCCCGAGCTGGGTCGATCAGATCGACAGCCAGCAGTTCGATTGTTGAGTCGGGCCCGTCATCACCGCACCAGATCAGCAGCCGATCCCCAGATGCCAGATCGCTGATTCGGGCAAAACTCGTGGCTGCTGCTGGAATGTTCGGTAGCCGTCGCTTCGGTTTCGCTGGCGTGGGTGCTAATTCTCGGCTGGCTCCGGGCGTCGTCGCTGGTGACTTTGTGGCAGAAAGCCAGCTCTTGAGGTGTTCTGGCCAGACAGCGATGACACTCACCGCCTGTCGTCCGCCCTGAATAACGGAAGGAATGTCACCCGTCACAAAAAAGCCGGCGAGAACGATGGCAACGACAGCAATCCGAGCCATGAAAACCTTTTGCTTCTGACGAGGGCTTTTTTTAGGGAAAAATTTGCGTCGACACCGAATCGAGGGTACTCACGAAGAAAGTATGGCATCCGGTTGTCGCCAGAGCGGTCGGATGTTGTTTTTTCGGCTGGTTTTCCGTCGGTCTGATCGGCAGAATCCCGCCCCACATCGTCCGGATCTCACCTCTCGGAACATCCTATGGTCAGGCAGACACCGTCAACGTCACTGGGCATTTCGGCAATTGCCGTGCAACGGCCAAGTTGGGAGTTGTCGAATGACTGGTTCGGCCCGGAGATGCCACGGAAGTTCAGCCGTCACACCGGCATTGAATCACGGGGGATATCCATTGAAGACGAAGTGGCCATGGGCATCCGGGCCGTTCGCCGGCTCCAGGCTGAGACTGGTTGCGACTTGGCACAGTGTCGCGGCATCATGTTTGCATCACCTTCGCTGCTACCCCCGTCGGTAGCCGGGAGATACCTCGCCGCTGACGCAGCCCGGCGGGAGCGGCCAGGACTTGCGGCACGGCTTGTAGCGAGGCAACTTGGTCTGGGTCATGCCAGAACAGTTGGGTTGAACTGGTTCTGCTGCGGCTACAGCCGAGCGCTTTCCTTGGTAGAACGCCGCTGGGCACCTCAACTCAGGCTCGCAGACGATGAGTACATTCTGGTCGTGGTAGCCAGCCGCATCAGCCGGATCACAGACTATGCCTGTACCCAGACAGCGGGGCTTTTCGGTGACATGGCTTCAGCAACCTTGCTAGCCCCTTTAGCGAGTCGGAGGCATCCTCCCCACTTCGAACTCCTCTATGCTGACGCCCGTCGTGAGCCGATCGAACAACCAGCATTCGATTTTAAACAACGGCAGGATGTGCCGGTGCCGACACCTGACGGTGGGCGGTGCCACGACGGTAGCCGGATCGTCTACACCCTCGATGGCATGGCGATTGCGGAAACGGCTCCCCGTCAGATGTCTGATGCTGTGGCTCAGGCGTTGGCGACTGCTGACCTCCCCGGTGACGCCGTCGACTTTGTGGTGCCCCATCAGGCCGGCACCGGAATTGTCCGGTTTACCGGTATGAAGCTCGAGGAGCATGGTGTTTGTGGTGAACTGATTAACGGCCTGACCCAGCATGTCGGTAATGTCAGCGGTTGCTCAATTCCCTTCGCCTTGCGAGAAACCTGGAACCGTCTTGGCGGCTTGATCGCCTGCCCGACCGCGGCTGTCGGCAGCCCCGGTCGTCCAGAAGTGCTTCGGGGTTGCGTCCTGCTGCGTTCCACGCCGCATCACGACCTCCAACGCACTCAAGCAGCCTAAGCTGCCGGCGGTTCGAGGGTGGTGAAGATCTCATCGCCAGGCGAGGATGCGTGCGAGGCTTCTTGAGCATTCACTGCCCATCCTCACCTCGTTAAGCGTGAGTGCTTTCGTGATTCATCGCAAGTCAGGCGCGGAAGCGACTGGATGAGCAGCGGTGTTGACCATGCGTTGCCCAGCAGCGGCTTGTGGTAATCCTTCCGCACGCCGCTGCTAGCGGTTGGTCATGTCGCACGAGACACCACCGGCCGCCGGAACGTAGCAGCTGCGGGCATAGTCCATCACCATCCGGTGGGCGCTGAAACGCCAGGCTAGTGACGCGATTGAGTTCATCATCATGTTGATCCACTCGCGGGGTAGGCCATCAGCATCCCGTTCGTAAAACAGCGGCACCACCTCGGTCTCGAGCACGCGGAAGAGCGCCTCGCCGTCCCGCTGGTCGGTGATCTCATCCTGGGCATGAGTCTCGCCCCGGCCAATGGCAAAGCCGTTGCGGCCGTCAAAGGCCTCGGCCCACCAGCCATCCAGGATTGAACAGTTCAGCCCTCCGTTGAGCACCACTTTCTGGCCACTGGTTCCCGATGCCTCCAGCGGCCGCCGCGGGTTGTTCAGCCAGACATCAACACCCTGAATCAGGTGGCGACAGACGTTGATGTCGTAGTCTTCGACGAAGACGATCCGGCCGGCCATCTGGGGATCGTGCCGGAGGTTGGCAATCTTGCGGATCAACGACTTGCCCGGCTCGTCGGCCGGGTGGGCCTTGCCGGCAAAGATGATCTGGATCGGCCGATCCGGGTTGGTAAGCAAGGCATGGAGCCGGTCGATCTCTGTGAGAAACAGGGCCGCCCGCTTGTAGGTGGCAAACCGGCGGGCAAAACCGATGGTCAGCACGTTGGGATCGAGGACGCTGCGAGCCGTTTCCACCGCCTCGTCACATTCACCCCGGCGGCGGCACTGCCGCGCTAGCCGCCGCCGCACAAACTGCAGCAGCAGATTTTTCAGGGCGTAGTGGGTCTCCCAGAGCTCGCCGGGATCGACCTCATAGATCTTTTGCCAGCCATCGGGCTCGCCCATCCGCCGAATCCAACCAGCCGGGAAGATGCGGTCGTAGAGCTGGAGCATCTGCCAGGAGAGCCAGCTCGGCACGTGGACACCGTTGGTGATGTGCCCGATTGGCACCTCCTCTTCGACCCGCGAAGGCCAGAGGCTCGACCACATCCGCCGGCTGACGTGGCCATGCAGGGCGCTGACGGCGTTGGCCCGCCGCGACAGCTTGAGGCCGAGTACGGTCATGCAGAAGGGCTCGTCGTGGTTGTGCGGTTCGACCCGCCCCATCGCCATCAGGTGTTCATGGGAGATGCCAAGGGCGTCTCGGGTTGGCCCAAGGTGCTCTTCGATCAGGCCGCCGTCAAACCTATCGTGGCCGGCTGGCACCGGCGTGTGAGTGGTGAAGACCGTCTGCCGGGCCACCTTTCGAACTGAATCGTCGAACGAATAGCCGTCCCGCTCCATCCGGCCACGCACGGCCTCAAGGGTGGCAAATGCTGAGTGGCCTTCATTGAGGTGATAGACGCCGGGCACGATGCCCATTGCCCGAATCGCCTTCACGCCCCCAACCCCGAGGACCATTTCCTGCCGGATGCGGGTCCGGCTGTCACCACCGTAAAGACGGCTGGTCAGCTCACGATCCTCCGGCTTATTGCCCTCGATGTCACAGTCCAGCAGGAACAGCTTCACCCGGCCCACTGCCATCTGCCAGACCTTGGCTTGAATCGGGCCCGAGCGAGTGTCGACCGACACAATAATCGGCTGGCCATTCGGGTCGACCGCCGGCTCCAGCGGCAGCAGGTCAACCCGCGAGTCGAGGTATTCCTCGTGCTGATAGCCATCGATGTCGAGCTGCTGCCGGAAATAGCCTTGGTTGTAGAAGAGCCCAACCGCAATCAGCGGAATGCCCAGGCCACTGGCACTCTTTACATGGTCACCGGCCAGCACACCTAGACCGCCGGAATAGATCGGTACCGACTCGTGAATACCGAACTCAGCCGAGAAGTAGACCACTGGCTTCGACCCGAGCACGCCAGCATTGATGCTACTCCAGGTCGACTTGCCAGCCATGTACTCCTTCAGCCGGCGGTGCGCCTGATTGATCCGGCTGTAAAGCACCAGTTCAGCTGCCCGGGCCTCAAGTCGTTCGGGTGTGAATTCAGCCAGCAGGGCGATCGGGTTGTGATCAAGTTGCCGCCACCGGACCGGGTCAAGCTCACGGAAGAGGTTTGTTACCTCAGGGTGCCAACTCCACCAGAGGTTGCGGGCCAGTGCTGTGCACTTTGCGTAGAGCGTCTGAGGGGACAACTCGTCAAGCGTGAGTGTCGACTTGGGGTGCGTGGTCAGAGGAGCAACATCCTGCAGTTCGAGATCCTCGGCATGGCTCATGGTGAGACTCCAAGAGGGGGTGTGGAGAGGGCGGGGCACCAGCCAGAAGGACTTGGAGTATATCGCCGTTCCTACCTTGTTCGCTCCCCCCGAAAAAAAGATTGTGTCGCGGTTCCGCATTCCAGCAGCTGATCCAACTGTGGGAGCGGTATGCTTGTGGTATGGACAACGATTTTCCCCGCCCCTTTCCGACCGGAACGGCCCTTACCTCACTTTGTGAGCAGGTTGCCGACCGTGCCGACACCACCCGGCAGGTAGGGCCCTGGCAGAGCGGGGTTTTTCAGGCGTTTGCCGAGAGCGGCTGCCTGGCCGGCTGGATTGCTCCGGCCGACGGAGGCACGGATGCGGCTGAGCCAGCCATCATGGACCTACTAGTCGCGGTTGCGTCGCGGTGCCTGACCTCGGCGCTGGCGCTGACGCAGTGGGCCAGTGCTGTGCGGATTCTCGGCCGAACTGATGCCGTCAACCGGCAACTGCTCCTGCCTGCCCTGGCATCCGGTCGGCAGTTCACCACAGTTGGTATTTCCCAACTGACGACGAGTCGGCAGCACCTCGCCCGACCGGCGGTGAGTGCGACCGCCGGGCCCGACGGCTGGAGGCTCAGCGGCGTCTGTCCTTGGGTTACCGGCGCCGACAGCGTGCAGACGATCGTCACCGGGGCAGTGGCCAGGCTTTCCAGCGGCGAGGCAGAGCCGCGATTCTTCGCGATTGAAACGGCGAGTCCTGGTGTCATCGTCGAACCGCCTTTGGACATGCTGGCCCTTTCAGGTAGTCGAACTTCTTGTGTACGGCTGGAAGATGTCCCTGTCATCGCGGAAATTCCTCCGACTGGCCCGGCCGGGCAGACTGGCGGTCTGGGCACCACGGCACTTGCCCTCGGCAGCACCCAGGCCGCCTTGCGGCTGATTGACGAAGAGGCCGACCGGCGTCACTCGCTGACGCTGGTCGTCGCGGAACTGCAGCGGGAGGCCGATGCCCTCGGGCATGAGTTTCAACAGGCCACCCGCAACGGCTGCGATGCCGCCAGCCGAAACAGCCTGCGGCAGCGGGCCAATAGTCTTGTCACCCGGGCTGCTCAGGCGTCGTTAACCGCCTCGAAAGGCGCTGGCTTTGTGGTTGGCCACCCAGCCGAACGGCTGCTCCGCGAGTCGATGTTCTTTCTGGTCTGGAGTTGCCCCCAGCCGGTTACGGAATCGCTGCTCTGCGATCTGGCGGGCCTGGCAGCCGACTGACAAAAGTTTCACCGAAATTGAACTTGTCACTGAACGGGAGCAGGCTGAAAATAGTTCCCTCTCGGAGGCTCCAAGGATTGTGAACCCCGGGGTTACTTGGCTTTCGCCCCTGTAGGCACACTTTTTGGTGGCGCATGGATGCACCCCGCTCAATTGTCATTGTCAAGCTCTCCGCAATCGGGGACGTGCTGCACGGTATTCCGACGGCAGTTGCCCTGAAGCGGGCCTTTCCTGGCAGTTCAATTGGCTGGGTAGTAGAGGGGCGATCGGCCGATGTGCTGGCCGGTCACCGGGCGATCGACCATCTCTTCCGTCTGCCCCGTGGCTGGCTGAAGTCGCCCAGGCAGGTGGCTGGGTTGCGGCGGGATCTCAAGCGGTTCCGTCCCGATGTGACGCTCGACTTACAGGGACTGCTCAAGAGCGGGGTCGCAACGGTCCTGTCGGGCAGCCCGCTTCGCATTGGCCACGCCCGGCCCGAAGCCCGCGAGTGCTCCTGGCTGGCAAGCAACCGGCGGGTAACTGCCGCGGCCAGCCATGTTGTCGATCGCAACCTCGACCTGCTTGCCCCGCTGGATCTTGAAAACCCCGCAGTCAGCTTTGACATGCCGCGTTGGCCGGTCAGCCGGCAGCGGGTTGCCAGCTGGTATGAACCGCTGCAACAGCACGGAGCTCCCGTGGTGCTCAATCCAGGGGCTGGCTGGGCTTCGAAGCGGTGGCCCCCGGATCGCTTTGCGGCTCTCGCGCAGGCCATGTGGCGGCACCGCGGTGTCCGGTCACTGGTCATTTGGGGCGGAGCAGCTGAGGAGGCAACTGCCCGAGAGATCGTTACGGCTGCCGGGGACGCCGCCATCCTGGCCCCCGCCACCAGCCTCCAGGATCTGGGAGAGCTCTTCCGCATGAGTCCGTTAGTCGTCTCGGGAGATACCGGCCCCCTGCATCTGGCCGCAGCGGTTGGGGCCCGCTGCGTTGGCCTATTCGGCCCGGTGCCCGCCGAGCGGAATGGCCCCTACGGTCGCGGCCATGTCATTGTCGAACCACCGGCTGACCTGCGGCCGCGGTGGGAGGACCGAAAGACCGACACGGCGGCAATGGCAGCCATCGGTGTCGATCAGGTGATGCAAGCGGTCGAAACGGCCCTCAGCCACGCTGACGCCGCGTAGGCTTCTGCGCGCGGCAGCGAGGCAGTTTTCAGCCTCCGAGTATCGTCGGCTCCGGGGACGGTGAAAGTCTCGTCGCCCGGCGAGGATACGCCCAACCCTCCTCGAGCATTCACCACCTCCTTGCCTCGTTTAGGGCGAGTGCGGGATTCAGTGGAAGCCAGGAGTGGAGGCGACTGGTCAGGCAGCACGGTGGGCCAGACAGCGGCTGGCAGCCACCGGTTCTTGGTTTGCCTCTTCGTCGCTGCAGCTAACCGTAGTCCGCTCTATACTGCAGCATCATGCGAAAACAATCGACCAATCCGTTTTATGTTGTGCTCGGGGTCGTCGGATTTTTGTTCACCATTACCGCGGCAAGTTACTGCATGTCAGTGCTACGGGGCATCCGGCCCGAGCCGACCGCCGCCCAGCGGAACCATCCACTTGAGCAACTGATGGACCGCCACGGCACCAGCCTGCTGGCTGGTCAGCTGATCGTACTGGCCATCGCCACGGTGGGGGCGGTTGCGGTTGACCACTTTGCGGGAGAGCGGCTGCGGCGAGAACGTGAGGCAGATCAGGCCGCTCGTAAAAAAGCCGAACCATTGTCAGTTGCTTCCGCTGGCGATCGGCTGCCCTCTAGGACCCCCTCCTCGTGACCCGTGTCGCTCAGCAGCTTGCTGATCTCCGCGAGCAGATCCGGCACCACGACCGGCTTTATTACGTCGAAGCTGCGCCGGAGATTTCGGACCTCGCCTACGACCGGCTGCTGGAACAGCTCCGGCAGCTTGAGCAGGCTCATCCTGGTCTGGTCACGCCTGATAGCCCGACACAGCGGGTTGGCGGTGAGCCCGTTTCCGACCTGCTACCGGTGCGGCACCGGTTGCCGATGCTGTCGATCGACAACACGTATAGCACCAGCGATCTGAAGGCCTGGGGCAAGCGAACCGAAAAGCTGCTCCGTGACGGCGGCGACGCCCGGCCGATCGAGTGGGTGCTGGAGCTCAAGATCGACGGCGTTGCCGTGGCACTGACCTATGAAGCGGGCCAGCTAAGCCTGGCCGCCACCCGGGGCAACGGCACAGTGGGCGACGACATCACCCACAACGTCCGGACCATCCCGGCAGTTCCACTCGCGCTCGACCTTGCCGATCCCCCGCCGTTGATCGAGGTCCGGGGTGAAATCTTCATGACAAACTCCGCCCTCGTCACGCTTAACGAGGCCCAGACCGCCCGAGGCTTGCCGCCGTTTGCCAATACCCGCAACGTGACGGCCGGCAGTATCCGGCTGCTCGATCCCCGGGAGTGCGGAAGTCGGCCGCTGCGGTTCTTCTGCCATGGGGTGGGCGACACTGGTGATCTGCCGGTCTCTTCACAGAGCGATTTCTATGCCTGGGCAACGTCAGCCGGCCTGCCGGTGGCACCCCGCACCCGGCGGTTCGAGTCGGTCGATGGGCTGATCGACGCCGGCACCGAGCTGATTGAGCAGCTGCATGAACTTGATTTCGAGGTTGATGGATTCGTGGTGAAGGTCGATCGCTTCGATCAGCAGCGGCAGTTGGGCACCACCGCCAAAAGCCCACGGTGGGCGATCGCCTGGAAGTTTGAAAAGTTCGAGGCCACGACGCAGCTGGCCGGCATTCGGGTCCAAGTTGGTCGCGGGGGCACCGTCACGCCGGTGGCCGACCTCGAGCCAGTCGAACTGGCCGGCTCCATTGTTCGCCGGGCCAGCCTGCACAATGCTGACGAGGTGGCCCGCAAGGATATTCGCGTCGGCGATGTGTTGGTCGTGGAAAAGGCGGGCAAGGTGATCCCTCATGTTGTCCGGGTCGAAAAGCATCTGCGGACCAAGCGACTGCAGGCCTGGCAGCCACCGACCGAGTGCCCGGAGTGTGCCACGCCGCTGGTACGGGATGAGGAAGGTGTCTACATCCGCTGCCCGAACGTCCACTGCCCTGCCCGGCAGCGGGAACGGCTGAAATTTTTTGCTTCACGCAACGCGATGGATATCGAGGGATTGGGAGACAAACTCGTCGAGCAATTCGTGGCGACTGGCCTGGTGAACGACTATGCCGATCTCTATCGGCTCACTGTCGATCAACTCATCACGCTTGAGCGGATGGGGAAGAAGTCTGCTGAAAATCTGGTGACACAGATTGCCGCCAGCCGCGACCGTGGCCTCGTGCGACTGCTCAATGCCCTCGGCATCCGGCACGTTGGCCCGCGGGTGGCGATGCTGCTCGCCCGGCGGTTTCCTTCGATTGACGCCCTGCGACAGGCGCCGGTCGAGGAGTTAGCTGCCGTACATGAAATTGGCGATGTGATTGCGGCGAGCGTCCATGACTGGCTCGCCAGTGACTATGGCCGGGGGGTGATCGATCATCTGGCGGCCGTTGGGGTAACGATGGAGGTGCCGGCTGAGGAGCGGGCCAGTGACGGCCCCCTCACCGGCAAGACGTTGGTGGTGACCGGCACGCTTGCCCGCTACACCCGACAGGAGGCAGAGGCGGCGATCCAGCAGGCGGGAGGCCGGGCCGCGTCGAGTGTCTCCAAGAAAACCGACTACCTCGTCGCCGGTGAAGAAGCAGGCAGCAAGCTTGCCAAGGCTGAAAAGCTCGGCGTGACAGTTCTCGATGAGGCGAGCTTTGAGCAGCTACTCAGCGGTCGCTGAGAACCAGCCGGATAGTGGCAGAGTAAAGCAGGCCAGGGTGAGCCCCCAGATTGGTTCGGCAATCAGCAGGCCGATTAAGGGCCAGGCCATAACCGCCGCCCGGGCGACCAGTCGCTGGGTTGGAGCAAACCAGATCGCGATGGCGAAGAATAGCTCCCAGGCAACGATTCCTTGACTGAGGAGGTTGCAGAGATATTCCGACGCAAGCAGCGGGCCGGTGAGATCCACCAGCCGGCCGGCCTCGCGGGTGGCTGCCCACCAGAGGCCGGTGCCGTTCCACCAGACGTCCCCTTTGAGTTGGGCCACAACGGCCGCCGCGGCAATCACCGCTGCATGGGTCTGCAGCAGGCCGACTGTCAGTCGGGTTCGTACGCGGGGGCGGGCCACATCCCAGCCCAGCCGATCGTGCAGCCAAGCGTCGCACGAATAATGCTCACCCGATGTCCCCGGCACCAGGCACCAGAGGAGTACCGCCAAGCAGTCATCCGCCGGCCCGGCCAGCATCGGCCCACGGTGCAGCAGGGCCGACCAGCCAATTGCGGCAAGCAGCGTCACCACCGGTGTTAGCAGCCCGATCGTCAGCAGTCCAAACAGGACTGCCAGCAGCACATAGGCCACCCAGAGCGAGCTGATACTTCCACAGGCATCAAACACCGAGAATGCCAACGGGCTTCGCCAGGCCGCAACTGTTTCGGCTGGCAGCAGGCCCGCTGGCCCGAACCAGTCGGTCAGGTCCGCAGCATACGTACCGCAGGCCAGCAGCCCGATGATACCAGCGGCGAATCGGACCATGGCCAGTGGTCGGCTGTCAGCCGGCGTGAACCAGAAGGCTTCCCAGGTATGGGCGAGCGAAGCCGAAGCCCCCTCGGCCGGCGTCTTAGTCGGCTGGTTCATGGCGTCTCTCCTACCGGAGCCACCGGAGCCACCTCGCGGTGTGCCTCGATCTTGATTAGCTGTAGCTCACCGCCTGAGAGCCGTCGGAGACGTGCCTGATAGGCCACCATGGGGTCGGCAAGGGCCAGCGGTAGCTGCCGCTCCGGCCGGGGCTGAATCAGAATCCGAACGTCAACATCATCACTGCCGCAATCGGCGAAGAGTGCCGTCCCGAAACCAGCCGGCAGCACGCCCTCGCGGCCCGGCTCCTGTTCACTGGCGACAACCGCCCGCAGCAGCCGCTGCCAGCGGGCCGCCCGGGGGCCGCCCGTGTTCGTACCGGGACCGGCCTGCCAGGTCTCGTCACCATGGGCCCGAACCTCCAGCCGATGATCGGCGTCAGCCTGCTGCCCGTAGGTGATTGGATGGTCAAAGCCGAGGTCGAGCCAGGCCGGCACGAGCCAGGGGGAAAACAGTCTCCCCTTGATCACCCCGATGAGCAGCGAGCCCCCGCTTCCTGAGTTGCTCATTACAGTCAGCCCGAGTCCAACCAGATAGACCGCCAGCAAGACGGTTGCCACGGCCCGGGGCAATTCTCCCCAGCCAGCTCGATCGGGTGTGGTCGCTGTTGTTGGTTTTGTGTGCATGAGATTTCCACGTTGCAGCAGCAGCTGCTCAAGCTGGTGACCGCCCCCTGAGTGTGCTTCGGGAGCCGGGGCTACACCAGAGCTGACAGTGATTTCGGCAAGGATTTTCCGCAGCGAGGCCGGCTGCGTTGACACCCGTCAGGAGGCGGTTTAGTTTCACGAGTTCCGGAAACCGAACGGTGAGTCCCCGATGTACGACTGCGGGGGATTAGCTCAGTTGGGAGAGCGTCTGGCTGGCAGCCAGAAGGTCAGGGGTTCGAGTCCCCTATCCTCCACTCAGGCTCATCGGCAGGTGTTTCCGGTTCTGATGACACTCATTCGGTTCTTTTCTAACGGCGATGCTCCGCCGGATGCACATGCCACTGCCGCCAGGCACTGCTGAGGTCGCCTGGCAAGACGGCCAATTTCTTCCCCGAGAACACCTGGCTGTTTCACCCGGCGATGCCGGCTTTGTCTTGGGGGCAACAGTCACGGAGCAGCTGCGGACTTTCCGGGGAGCACTCTTTCTGCCCCAAGCCCATGCCGATCGGCTGGAGCGATCATTGGCTGCGATCGGCCTGACAGCCAGCCGTCCGCTGCCGGAGGTCTTTGCTGCTGCTGCTGAACTTGCCCACCACAACCATGCGTTACTGACAGCAGGCCGTGATGCCGCCGCCGCCGACCTCGGCCTGGTGATCTTCGTCACGCCGGGTGAACTGGCGGCGCAGCATGCTGGCCGGGCCGGTTCCCCCACGACGGTCGTGCACAGTTTTCCGCTCGCCTATTCACTCTGGGCGCAGGCATACGATGTCGGCGTTGGCCTGCGGTGCGTGTCGATCCAGCAGGTTCCCGCCGGATGCTGGCCGATCAGTGCAAAGATTCGCAGCCGCATGCACTACTTTCTGGCTGACCGCGAGGCGGCGGCGGCGGAACCAGGTGCCCGCCCCCTGTTGGCACATACCGATGGCCGGATCAGTGAAACCTCCACGGCAAACGTCGCCGTTGTGCGTGGGAGGACGATCACAGTGCCGCCGCCGACCGACGCCCTACCCGGGGTAAGCCTTGGGCACCTCGAGCAGTTGGCCCATGTCGCTGGGCTCTCCTGGCAGGCTCGCTCCCTCCACCGCGACGACCTCATCAGCGCCGACGAAGTCCTGCTGACAAGCACCCCATGGTGCCTGCAGTCGGCAGTCCGACTTGATGGCGTGCCGATTGGCTCGGGAAAGCCGGGGTCGGTTTACCGCCAGCTGCTTGCGGCCTGGAGCGAAGGTGTCGGACTCGATATTGTCGCCCAGGCTCAGGGGGTGGCGTGATATTCAAAGAAGCAGTTCCCAGTGAACTGCCAGGATTCGGTAGGCTGCGGCTTCCTTCTGAGAGCCACACCAATGCCATTCCCTGCCGAGCAGCCAACCGCCGATTCCATCGAGCGATCAGCCGCCTCCATTGCCTCCCCTGCTGAACCTGTCCGGGCTCGTGGTCCACTCCGACGGCTCTACGACTGGGTGCTGTCCTGGGCCGATTCCCCCCACGGCACCACGGCACTAGCGGTGATCTCCTTTGCTGAAAGCTCGTTCTTTCCGATCCCTCCCGATGTGTTGCAGATCGCCCTGTCGGTTGGTCAGCCACGCCGGAGCTTTCGGTTTGCGGCGGTCTCGGCGGTGGCCAGTGTGCTGGGGGCAATCGTCGGCTGGCTAATCGGTTGGGGCGTCTGGCAGTCAGTGAGTGGTTTCTTCTATGAGGTGGTGCCGGGATTTACCCCGGCAAAGTTTCAATACGTTGAGTCGCTCTACCAGCAAAATGCCGGCCTCTATCTCGTGCTGTCAGCCTTCACGCCGATCCCCTTCAAGATCTTCACAATTGCAGCTGGTGTCTGTTCGGTGCCACTGCTGACGCTGGTGCTCGCCTCAGCCGTTGGTCGCAGCGGCAGGTTTTTCCTGGTTGCCATCATCATGCGGCTGTTTGGCAAGCCTGCCCGTGACCTGCTCGACAAATACCTCGAACTTGCGACCCTGCTGCTGGGGGCGTTGATCGTTGCCGGCTTCTTCGCCATCCGCTTACTGGGTGGCAGCCACTAACTTTCTTTCCTTGGAAAAAGCCGTCACTGGCAATGGTGATCGGCACGGATTCTGTGACGTTTTTAGGTGCTGAAGAACCGTGAAGCCCCCCGGCCGCCAGCCCGGGGATAGCGTTGCGTCGTCCCCGGCTTGCGGCTGTTGATAAAACGCGGAGCCGATCGGAAATCCAGGAAGCCCGGGGCGCGAGCCGAGGGAATGCGTTTCGGGGATCAAATAACGTGGTTTCCCTCAGCT
>CAZKSP010000016.1:0-20569 GCA_964555385.1 uncultured Chitinophagaceae bacterium | reverse complement strand
TGCCGAGGTTGGGAGTTCGATCCTCCTCCGCTCCACTTGCTTCACGGAAAGCTCGGACTTCGTGTCCGACTTTCCTTGGGCTGATTGGCGGCATCCTGCCGCCGGGTGGTGATGAACCTGGAAACCTCCGGTGGGCCTCGAGAGCTGTTTGACGAGGCGAAGGGGTTGGCGAACGCTCGAAGAGCCTTGGGCGTATCCTCGCCCCCGCGACGAGACTTTCGCCGCCCCTGGGCCGGCTTGCCCCAGAACCTGCGGCTTTGTGGGGCGTTGGTATGATGGAAGAAGTTGTTCGGCACCGGCCGGACCTTGGTTGTTGGCCTTCCGGTCGTTGCCATGTCTACTGCCATCGATCCTTCAACCGAACTGATGCTGCGGGTTCGTGATGGTGATGCCGAGGCCTTCGGCCAACTTGTCAGCCTCTGGCAGCCGCGACTTGTAACGCTGTTTTTGCACCAGACCGGCGACCACTCCACGGCCGAAGACCTTGCCCAGGAGGTCTTCATGCGGGTTTTTCGAGCCCGAGACCGTTACGAACCGACGGCGAAGTTCACGACCTGGGTCCATACCATCGCCAACAACCTGGCCAGCGACCTGCGGCAGCGGGCCTACCGCCGGAAGGAACGGGGCGTGACTGCTAGCCCGTCAGCCTCCGGCAGCATGGTCGGTTTGGAACAACTGGCTGTTGCTGCCAGTGGCCTGCTGCCGACCCGCCAGCTTGATCGAGCCGAACTGCAGGCGATCGTGCAGCAGGCGATCGCCACACTCAATGACCGGCAGCGAATGGTGATTCTGCTGGCCAAGTTCGAGCACTGTTCGTACGAAGAAATTGCCACCGCTATGAAGCTGTCGGTGCCGGCGGTCAAGTCGCTGCTGTTCCGGGCTCGCGAGCAATTGCGGGAGGCGCTGAACCCCTACCTCGCCGAGCCGGAGGGACAGCCATGACCAACCATGCCGACGACCTGAATGTGACAAAGGCCTCAGACCATGACACCCCGGCGGCCGATCTGGGTGAACTCTGGCAGGTGCTCGACACCCTGCCTCAGGCCGAACCCCCCGAGGACCTCTTGGCAACGACCATTGAAATGGTGGCGGTGCAGGCCCATACCGGCACAAGCCGCCGGTCGAGCCGCAGGGGGAGTCGCTTTGCTTCTCTGCGACGTGACCTCTGGCAGTGGCTGGCCCCGGCAGCG
The DNA here is from genome assembly GCA_964555385.1 of uncultured Chitinophagaceae bacterium. GTDB lineage: Bacteria > Planctomycetota > Planctomycetia > Pirellulales > UBA1268 > UBA1268. Next base: position 19,379 of record CAZKSP010000016.1, on the reverse strand, counting down.
GCGGTGTTGACCGCCATCCTCATTGGCTTCTGGCTCGGGCAGGCAACGGCAGTCGTGCCTAACCGCGACGCTGAACGGGATGCCTGGCGGGAACGCCGCGAGGCCGCCATGAAAGAAAGCCTGAAGAACGACCCGGAAGCCCGGCGACTCTTGCGAGAAAAAATGCGAGACGTCGAAGCAGGCAACCCAGCGTTGTGGCCGCCGAGGCCGCAGCCACAGAATGGCCGACGGCCTTCAGGAACAGACAGACCCCGAATGCCGGCTAGCCCTCAGGTGCGACCGGGAGACCAAGAAAGGCCAGCACCGCCTCGCAGAAAATATCTGGGGCCTCAAGTGGAACCAGGTGCCCCGCCTCGGGTACCACCAGCAGCCGGCCCCGGGGCAGCAGTTCCTCCATCGCTTGCATCACCGCCGGCGGAGTGATGGTGTCTTCGGCCCCGCAGACCAGCAGCACCGGCAGATTGCACTGCTGCATCGCCGCTGTCATGTCAGGCCGCTGGCCCAGGGCCGCCAGGGCTGCCTGAATGGTGGCCACTGGCTGCCGGGTGATCATCTCATGCAGCAGTTGTTCGACACCATTTCGTTTTGCTGGCGTGTCGACCGTGGATGCCTTTGCCAGCAGGTTGGGAATCATTGCCTCGGCCAGAATTCGCTGGCCGACGCGGCCAACCCGGGCTGCAAGATCGGTACGCCCCGCCCGGGCCTCGGGCGTGTCGGCGGCGAACTTGGTGTCGCAGAGGATGAGGCTATGGACGCGGTCGGGATGGCGGGCAGCCACCTGCTGGGCGACGTAGCCCCCCATCGACACCCCGGCGATCACGGCTGGCTCGCTGACATGCAAGGCATCGAGCAGGCCAACGACATCCTCGGCCAGTTGCTCAATGCTGGCCGGTCCCGGGGCGGAGTCATCACCGCCGGCACTTTCGCCAAATCCCCGTTGGTCGGGGATGACGAGTCGCAGATGATCGGCCAGCGGAAGCACCCGTTGCCACATCCGGTGATCCAGCGGAAAGGCGTGCAACAGCACCAGCGGCAGTCCGCTGCCACAGGTTTCAACGGCCAAGGTCGTGCCATTGACGGAAACGGTGTGCGTCGGCATGCGGGGTTCCTCGGTAAGTGGGTGGCGGCGGAGCGGGACTGGTTTTCGTTATTGTTGCCTCGCTGTCGAGCGTTGGCACGATTTTTCACCCGCTGGTGCTCGTTGGCGGCCTGCTGCCGTTGGGCGATTTCATAACGGTGAGTGCCGTTTGACGAGACGAGGGGGTTGGCGAACGCTCGAGGAGCCTTCGGCCGGAACGGCCACCGCTATGAGACTTTTGCCACCCCGGAGCCAGCGTCGAGCCTGTCGTACTCGGATAACAACGTTCACTTTTGCAGCCTGCGGTTGACCCGTCCCGTACGATAGAATGCTGGGGCAATCGAAGAGCGAATTGGCATCATGCGAAGCAGACTTATTACACGCTGGCAATCCTGTTGTGGGCTGTTTGCCTGTCTGGGGGGGCTCCTGCTGCCCGGGTGTTATGCGGATCGTCTTCCGGAGCCCGTCCAGCATCTCGGGGTACCCCGGATCGAGGCGATTGAAATCGAGCCGCTTGAGCCTGTCAGCCTCAAGCCCGGTGAGACGGCGACGGTGCCGGTGCGGCTGAAGCGAAACGCTAACGAGGGGCCGATCGCGGTCAGCCTCTCGGAACTTCCCAGTGGTGTTGAGCTGACTCACGATAAGGAGATTGCAGCCGACAAGTCGGAGACTGCGATCAGCCTCGTGGGCAGTCCGGCGTTGGGAGACAAGACAGAGCAACTCACCGTGACCGTTACGCTGACGATGGCAGGCGAAACCCTCCAGCCAACCTTCAGTCTGACGCTGCCGCAGGTGTCGCGGCCGGTCATTACCACGCTACCACCGGTTTTCCTACAGCCCGGCGATGCGATTGACCTGCTGGTGCCGATCGAACGCAACGGCTATGGAGAGCCGCTCAGCCTCGAGCCAATTGAACTGCCCGATGGGGTGACCTGCACGCTGCCAGAGAAACCGATCGAGGACAACAGTCTGCCGATTCATCTCGTGGCCGCAGATGATGCTGCCGAAGGAAGGCTGGCCCCACTGCTGAAGACAACCGTCTTTGGTCGCGAGGTGTCGGCCCCATTGACCGTCGTGGTCACCCAACACCCCTTCAACTTGCCGGAGATTCCGGTGGTTCAAGTCGAGCCGGGGCAGACCCGTGAGGTTAAGCTGACCATTGAGCGGGACAGCCTGGAGTCACTCAGTCGGTTGATGACTGGAGGTTTGCAGGCACTCACCGGAGTGCAGCTTGCGCCGGAATCGTTCAATGGCCCCATCTTTCTTGCTGCCACCAGTCCCGATGAGGCGATCAGTATCGACCCAGCAGAGGTGGCGGAGGGGAGCAGCCACGGTCGCCTGACGGTCAAGGTGGCCGACACAGCCCAGCCGGGGGCCGTGAGCATCTCGCTGTTGGCGACGGCCAATCATCTCGAGGCCCAGGGCCTGTTGGTGGTGCGGGTGGCTGATCCCCAAACAGCCGAGGGCGAACTGCCCGAAACTATCGTTGATGCGATTGCTCCACCGAAACGGCTCCGTCCCGGTGGCGTGGCGGGCCGTTCGACGGCCGAGGCAAAGCAACGGTTTGGCCGGTTCTACGGGCAGACGCCCCAGTCGCAGCAGGCGATTGGGAAGGCTCTGGAATGGCTGGCCGCCGCCCAGGCTGACGATGGCTCGTGGCAGTCGGGCAATAACCAGGCGCAGGCAACAGCCGCCGTGCTGCCGATTGATGGAAGTGGTGGTACCACCGACGTCGCGACCACGACCGCCACTGCCCTACTGCCGTTCCTTGCCGAAGGTGTTACTCATGAGCCCGAGTCAGCTGAATCGCTGCAGCTGGAGGCGTATCCTGAGGTAGTGCAAAAGGGGCTACTCTGGCTGGGCACGAGGCAGATCGAAGCAAGCCAGCAGGTACCTGGGCTGATCAGTGAGAGCCTTGCCGGTCAGGCCCTGGGCCTGACTGCCTTCAGCGAAACCCTGGCCCTAAGCGGCGACCGTCGCCTGACTCAAAACGCCAAACTCGCCGCCAAACAACTGGCTGACAGGCAGGCCGACGATGGTGGCTGGCCGCAAGGTGACACCGTCACATCGCTGGCAACCGCCCGAGCCGTGCTGGCACTTGAGGCGGCCAAGGCCTGCGGCGTTGGGGTGTCGGCGGGAAACTTGCGTCGGGCGGAAAAGTATCTTGAGCAGGCGGGCGTTGGCGGCGAGCAGACCCCTCGGGCCGCCTATGCCGCCGAGCCAGACGGCCTGCCGGACTCCACCGCCACCGCCGCCTGCCTGCTGGCCTGGCAGTATGCCGAGCTACCTCAGGACGCTCCTGACCTGCTGGAAGCTGCCGATCATCTGGCCTCGCTGGCACCGGGGCTTGAGGATGAAGGCCTCAACCAGCCGATCGACTTTCTGCTGTTTGCCGGTGACCTCCTTCGTAACCTTGAAGGCGACAGGTATGACCGCTGGAATGCCCAAGTCAGATCGTTTCTCTGTCGCACCCAGGTGCAAGAAGGGGATGACACCGGCAGTTGGGACCCGGACATCTTTGCCGGCGGCCGGGACCGGGTCTCCACCACCGCCCTGGCAACCCTCTGCCTGCAGGCCGCCTACCGAGCCCTGCCAGCCTATCGGCAATAGCCGACCGCTTCGGTGTCGGTCACGGAAGCATGGCCAGGAACTTGTCGAGATTCTTTTTGATCGTGTCACTGCCAGGCTCTTGTCGCTGAGCGACGACCTGGCAGCGGACCGCCTCCTCAGGACGGCCAGCAGCGGCATAGCAGTGGGCCAGCGTGTCGAGATAGCTCGCACTGTCAAAGGAGAGTTCAAGCGAGCGTTTGGAATAGCGGGTGGCCTTGGCGATGTCACCCTCGGTGTTAGCTACCAGCCAGGCGTATTCGTTGTAGCCATTGGGCTCATCAGGTTCTGAGTCGATTCGCTGCTGCAGCTTGTCGAGGGCCTCGGCAATCAGCATCGCCACACGGTTGCGGTCAGCCGCCGTCAGATCGGGCAGATGATAGAAGGCGATCAGGCTGTCGATCTCGCCGGGATACGCAGCCACCGCAGCCTCAAGCGCCTGCCGCTGGGCTGCGGCATCACCGGCGTTGCGGGCGGCACAGAACAGAAAGTAGTGACGGCGGCTGGCTAACGCCTCGGGCAGGTGGCCCAGCGATTCGAGCACCCGCTTATTGGGCACTTTGCCCCGGGTTCCCTCAAGGGTTTCCCTGAGTACTTCGGCTGCCTCGCTGCAGCGGCCTTGGTCATTGAGGAACTCTGCCCGGCTGATCGCCAGCTGCATCGCCACCTGTGGGGCCAGCCCGTTGGCCAGCAGCACGCGGTCGTACTCGCGGTCGGCCCAGTCGGCAACACCCCAGTGGGCCAGCCGCACTGCTGCCAGCAACTGTGCCTGCAGGTCATCGGTGGCGGTGACAAAGGCCTGCTCGGCAAGTTCGGTGGCTGCCAGTTCTCGCCCGCGGGCCCGTTCGCAGCAGCCTGCGGCGTAGGCCAGCAGGGGCTGGTCGTCCAGCATGTCCAGCACTTCGTCGGGCAGCCGGTCAACCAGATCGGCCAGCCCCGCGTTGGCCGCCCAGAAGAGCACGTTGGCCAGCTCAGTCGCCCGGGTGCGGTCATCGGCACTGTTGATCAGATCGAACAGTTCGGTGGCGGCAACTACCGCCCGTTCGGGCTGGCCTGCCTGAAGGGCTGCCCGGGCTACGCAGCGACGGAGCAGCTGGGTCACTGGATCGTCATTGCTGTCATCGTCTGCATTGGCCGGTCCAGCCAGCGGCCGCGTCGGCAGGGCGGTCTGTGAGAGAAATTGCTCCATGGTGTTCAGCAAACGGTCGAGCGGCTCGGCCATCTCGGCTGCATCAGCCGAGGTGGCGTCGGCAATGCGGGAAAAGTCGATCAGCGTTCGCAATAGGTCGGCTGCTGGGCGGCTGCTGCTTCCCAGACCGTTTTCGACCGCCAACGTCAGGTGTGGCCAGTGGGGATCGTGCGGCCGCCATTCCTGCAGGATCACCACTGCGGCGAGTTGGGAAACAATTGGAGAGCGGTGAATCCGAACAATCCTGGCCAGCGGACCGCCGCCGGCATCGGCCTCCAGCCGAATCAGACGACTGAGCACCTTGAGCTGGTCGGCGAGCGGCTTGGTTGAGAAGCCTTCAAGCAGTTCGGCTGCGGCGGGCGGATCGGTGGGGCCGACGAGGGGCACCGTCTCCAGAATCCAACGAGCCCTGAGGGCAACCTCAAGATCATCCTGTTGATCGGCGGCCGCCAGCAGCGCGTCGATCGCAGCGTCCGAAACCTCGGTCAGCCGTCTGGTGGCTGCCTCACGGACGGCGTAGTCACGGCTGCCAAGCTGTTCGACCAGGCCTGCGATCTCTGCCTGATCGAGCGGCTTGGCCGAAACGCCGGACGTGGCCCAAGCGGGACATGCCAAGACCATACTGGCCAGCAGGATCGGACCACCCCATCCTGCAAGCCGCCGTGCCATCACATCAGGCCGTGCTATCAGCATCGAACCCTCCTGGCTGTGTGGTGTCTCTACCTACCGCATCAACGTATTGTAGCGAGCAGTTACGTCGCGTCGGGCTCGATGCCGAGGTCGCGGATCGTTACGAGAGGCTCCAGCGGGATGCCGCGGGCGGCAAAGGCCTCGGCTGCACCGGCCAGCCGGTCGATTACTGTCACCACCCGTTCAACATGCAGCCCAAACTCGGTGGCCCGGTCAATCGCCAGCAGTGACGAGCCACCAGTGGTGGTGACATCTTCGACAATCACCACCCGCTGCCCAGGCTCGACCGGCCCCTCGACATATCGCTGCATGCCGTGCCCCTTCGGCTCTTTTCGAACCATGAAACCTTTCAGGGGCAGGCCCGCCACACCGGCCATGGTCACCGCAGCGCTGGTGATGGGGTCGGCTCCAATCGACATGCCACCAATCGCCTCCGGTAGCCCACCAAGAGCCTGGAGCCGCTGCAGGATTGCCCGACCCACAAGCATTGAGCCTTGGGCGTCGAGGACGACCTGTTTGGCATCAAGATAGAAGCTGGCCGTGCGGCCCGAGGCGAGCGTGAAACTGCCTCGCTTGAGGGCTCGCTGTTCAATCAGCTCGATCAGGTGCTGGCGGGTGGCGGCAAAGTCAGAATCAGTCGGATGTGTCGTGCTCATGCCGAAATGCTAGCAGATCATGAACCGGCCCGGTGGCTGCCTTCTAAACCGGCTTTTTTGACTCCTTCCGGCACCCTCTTAGAATCTGGGGGTGGTGTGTGGACCCACTACTCTTCAGGCAGTTGCCGCCGATGTGTTCGATTGATTGCAACATGTTGCGGTGCTGGCTGGTGCTGCTGGCTGTTTTGCTGGCTGGCAGCAATCAGCAACTGCTGGCTGGCCCGCTGGCCGACGCGGTGGCCCGGGCCAAGGCGGCTGCGGGGGGAGCGGTTGACCCAAACCCAGAGCAGCCGCCTGCCGCCAAGCCGCCGCCGGCTGCTGAACCTGTTGCTATGGACCGTGCCCCTGGTAACAGGAAACCTGCTGACAACAAGCTGGCCGCTCAGCCTCGACCGCCCACCGTCACCCTGGAACTGCGGCTACCAATCACCGGAAACCGTGACACCCAACTACGGGCGGCGATCTTGCGGCAGCTTGACCGGCTGGAAAGCCGGCCCGGCCAACGGGGCCTGCTCGTGCTGCAGTTTGCCAGTGAAGGCAATGCCGCGGCTGCGGGCAGCGACTTCGGTCGTTCACTGGAGTTGGCCCGCTTTCTGACGGATCCACGGCTGGCGGGAATCAAGACGGTCGCCTTTCTGCCGGAGGGAGCCAGTGGCCATGCTGTTCTCGTGGCACTGGCCTGTGAAGAGATCGTGATGGCTCCCGACGCGGTCCTCGGCCCTGCCAACCGAACGGAACCGCGCGTCGATGAGGCAATGCGGGTGGCGTACCGCGAGATTGCCAGCCGGCGAAGGACCGTGCCAGCGCCGCTGGCCGTCGCAGTTCTTGATCCGGCCAGCCGAGTGGCCCGCGTGGCGACAGAGGTAGGCGAACAGATTGTGCCGCTGGACGAGGTGGCCACCCTGCGGCAGCAGGTGCGGGTCATCAAGGTTGAAGAACTGGGGCCCGCTCCCCTGGAGGTAACCGGCAGGCAGGGGCGTGAGCTGGGTGTCGTGCGGCTGCTTGCTCGGACGCCGGCTGAGCTGGCGGCAGGCCTCGATCTTGACCCGGCTGCAGTGGTGATCGACCCATCGCTGGGCCGTGGCTGGCAGGCGGCGGTGGTCGGTCTACGGGGGGCAATCACTGGCGACAGCGTGGGGCGTGCCCGGGCCCGGTTGCAGGAAGCAGTTGATAATGGTGCCAACTTCCTCTGCCTGCAGATTGACAGCCCGGGCGGTTCCCCCGAACAGAGCCTGGTGCTGGCCAGTTGGCTGACTGGCCTCGACCCGGCCCGGGTGCGGACGGTGGCCTATGTGCCGCGCCAGGCTCGGGGCGATGCCGCGCTGGTGGCACTGGCTTGTGATGAACTGGTGTTGGGACCCCAGGCAGTTCTGGGGGGTGAAGGGGCTGCTGCCATCGGTGGCCGACAGGCCGATGCTCTGGTGGTTGCCTGGCGGCAGGCGTTTACGCAGCGGGACGCCCGGCCCTGGTCCTTGCCGCTGGCATTAGTGCTACCAGGTTTTCAGGTCAACCGGATGGTTCAGCAGGCCAGCGGACGGGTCGAGTATTTCAGTGAGAAGGAACTGCAAGCCCGGGCCGATCGGGCCGACTGGCAGCTGGAGGCGGTCCTGGCCCCCGGGCCACTGGAAGTCACTGCGGCCGAGGCGGAACGCTACGGGCTGACAGGCACGTCGGTCGAATCATTTCGTGCTTTGGCTGAACGCTATGGACTCTCGGGTGATGTCGCTGTCGTCGAGCCGGGCTGGGCCGATCAACTCCTCGATGCCCTCGCCAGCCCCCGGCTTGCCTGGCTGCTGTTGTTGATTGGTGGGGCTGGACTCTACATCGAACTCAACACACCGGGCCTTGGCTTCGGTGGCTTCATCGCCATGGTTGCCTTCATTGTCTACTTCTGGAGCCAGTATCTGCACGGTACCAGTGGTTGGCTGGAGGTGATGCTGTTCGTGGCCGGGCTGGTCTGCCTGGCCGCTGAGATCTTTGTGGTGCCAGGCATGGGCGTGCTGGGCCTTGGCGGTGGCCTGCTGGTGATCGCTTCGCTGGTCCTGGCCAGTCAGTCGTTCGTACTACCAGCCAACGACTATCAGGTGCGGCAGCTGCAGTGGTCACTGTTGGGAATCTTGGGAGCGGGTGTTGGTGTGGGTGTCTTCGCAGCGGCGGTGCGACAGTGGCTGCCGTCGACACCAGTGCTGCGGCATGTTCTGCTGGTACCACCGGAGACAGAGACTGCGGTTATCGAGGATTCAGCTGAGGGGCTTGTCGGCACTACCGGCGTGACGACAACCCGGCTGGCACCGGCGGGCAAGGCTGAGGTTGATGGCCAATTGCGGGACGTCTGGAGTGAGGGCATGCTGATTGAACCGGGAACAACTGTACGGGTCGTGGCGGTGCGTGCCGGTCGAGTGATGGTGTTGCCGCAGCCCCCGCAGGAGCCGACATGAATCCGTACGTCTGGGTATTCGGGCTGCTGGTCATCGGCCTGCTGGTGATGGTGCTTGAGGTCTTCATTCCCTCTGGCGGGCTGCTGGGCTTCATCAGCATCGCCGCAATCGTGGCGGCGGTTGCTACGGCCTTTGCCGAGCAGGGGATTGCTGCTGGCCTGCTGGTGCTGGCAGTGACCGCCGTAGCAGTGCCGGCGACCCTGGCCATTGCCTTTCATCTGTTCCCGGCAACGCCGCTGGGGCGACGGATCTTGCCTGCTCCGCCTGAGGCGGCTGAGCTGGTGCCGGCTGCTGCTGAACGGCTGCATGCCCGCGAACTGATCGGGCACCGTGGGGTGGTCACAAGTGAGTTAATGCCCTGGGGGCAGGCCGAAATCGATGGCGAGCGACTTGAAGCCCTGAGCCAGTCGGGGCCGATTGCGGTGGGAGCTGTGATTGACGTGGTCGGCACTGAAGGCCGAGCGGTGGTCGTACGGATGGCCCGGGAAGAGCCACATCTGCGGGCTTTTACAGAGCCTGTTGATGCTGAGGCAGCCGCCCCAACGCCGCCGCAGACGGCCGAAAAAGCCGATCCCCGGTCGGTAACGCTTGAAGAATTCGAATTTGATGATCTCGATCGGCCCGCCGGCGCTTGACTGGGGGCCTTCTTCCAAACAGGCTTCACGGTGCTGCTGACGGTAGCGGGTCGCTGCCGTCGTGATCGAACAAAAACGTCTCACTCGGAATTCTTATGGTAGGTCTCATCGCGCTCGTCGTCGGCATCGTTCTGCTGCTGATCGTACTTGGTTTTCTCACTCGCTATCTACGGCTTTGGCTGCAGTCGTACGCGTCGAGCGCCGGCATCGGCCTATTTGATTTGGTGGCGATGAGTTTCAAGAAGGTCAACCCGACCGTGATCGTCCGCAGCAAGATCATGGCTGTGCAGGCTGGCCTGGGTGACGCCAGTGGCATCACCCACCAGGCGCTTGAGGCGCACTACCTGGCTGGTGGCCGGGTGCCACTGGTGGTGCAGGCGCTGATCGCCGCATCGAAGGCCAAAATGGGAGAACTGAATTTTACGCTGGCGACTGCCATCGACCTGGCCGGACGAAATGTCCGCGAGGCAGTTCAGACGAGTGTCTACCCCAAGGTGATCGACTGCCCCGGAGCCAAGAGTGGTCGTACTACGCTCGATGCCATTGCCAAGGACGGTATTCAGTTGAAGGTGAGAGCTCGGGTAACGGTACGAACAAACCTCAACCAGCTGATTGGTGGGGCGACCGAAGACACGATTATCGCCCGGGTTGGCGAGGGGATTGTTTCCGCGATCGGTTCATCGGAGACCCACAGCAAGGTGCTTGAAAACCCTGATGTGATTTCCAAGACAGTGCTTGGCCGCCGACTTGATGCCAACACCGCTTTCGAAATCGTCTCGATCGATATTGCGGACATCGATGTCGGGGTGAATGTCGGTGCCCGGCTTCAGGCCGACCAGGCCGAGGCTGACACCCGGGTGGCAAGAGCCAAGGCAGAAGGCCGGCGAGCAATGGCCGTGGCCCGCGAGCAGGAGATGGTTGCCGGCATCGAAGAGAGCCGGGCGGCCTTGGTCGAGGCCGAGGCCGAGGTGCCCAAGGCAACCTCCGACGCTCTGGCCAGTGGCCAACTTGGCATTCTTGACTACTACCGGCTCAAAAATCTGCAGGCTGACACCGACATGCGACGTTCGATTGCGACAACGCCGGCACCGGCGGCCGCAGCTTCGTAAGCGGAAGGGAAGATCATGGCGGCATTTGCACCCTTGCTGGCAGCCGGCTTCGACTGGCTTGAGGGCCTGCTGCCACTGCTGTTTGTCTTCATCTGGATCATTTCGCAGGTATTGAATTTTTTTCGCCGCGTGGCAGCTGCCGGCCGGCAGGACGAGGATGACGATGACGAAGAAGACGAAGGACTGCTTGAGCTGTTTGGGAGTCAGCGGAACGGAGCCCGTCGCTGCCCCGGTTGCGGGCATCAGTTTGTGGCGTCGGCCGCCGCCATTGCCCCCTGCCCGGAGTGCGGCCGGCTAACGCTTGATGAGATGCCGGACGATCTCGATCTGGTCGATGACCTTCCGGTGCAATCAGATCGGGAGACGATCGAGGCAGAGATCGATGCCTTTCTTCGGCGTCCGCGTCGGTCGCCGCCACCGCTGCCACAGGCAGCCGGACTCGAGCCACGGCCACTACGGCAACCGGCCGACTCGCTGGCTGAGCCGGTGGCAGCCATGCTTGCAGCGGCTGGCAGTACTGAGCGAGCCAACGATGAGATCAGCCGCCACATTCACGATGTGTTCGACAAAGGCCTCGGCCGGCTGCCCGACGGCACGGTTGAAAACCCCTGGGCTGATCTGGAGCCGGTGAAGCAGGGGCGGCGGCCGTCACGGTTGGATCCGATTGAAGTTGATGCCGCTGCAATCAGGGCGACGACAGGCAACCTGGCCGCGTTGCTGAAGAACCCCGCCACAATCAGGCAGGCCTTTCTGCTACGTGAAGTTCTTGACCGGCCTACCGACCGGTGGGAATGACGCTCCCGGCTTCCGCGTCATCATCCACCCAGCATGCGATAACACGGCCCCAGCGATGAACCACGCTGGACGAGGCGAAGGGGGTCGGCAAACGCTCGAGGAGCTTTCGGCCCAAAAGGCCGACGCGACGAGACTTTTGCCGCCACCAAGCCGGCGCATCACAACCATTGCAGCGTCAAGCACTTCCCCTGTCCGGTTGCTTCTGCTCCCGGCTTCCGTTGCGTCACTCGCTGGTCGTCTTCGTGTCCTTCGTGCCGTCGTGGTGACCGCTGCAGGCGGGGGTTGCTGGCAGCCGGTGCTAGCACGGCTGGAGGAATGAACGCAGCTTGCCTCGCCGGTATCCACCCCGCAGAGCACCCCTCTTGCGGGCTATTTCTGGGGAAATCTGCCGCTCTTCTCCGAGGCTTCTGAAACTCGTCAATTCGTGACTTGAGGCCCGGGCGTGGCTGGTCTACAAGAGCAGTGGGGGCCGGGCGCGAGCCGGGCCTCTAAGCAGCGCGTAGACGAGGGAAGCCCAAGCCTCGTCTACGCGTTTTTTTTGGTGTTTCTCGACATTTGATTGCCGTTGCGACGAGGCGATCCGATCGCCATCCTCCCGGCAATGATCACCTCGGTCTGCTTTCAGCGGCGCGGATTTCCTGCTGGCACAGGATGGCTGTGGACGTTGTTCTTGTTGCTCGGGTGGTTGCTGCCAGCGACGATGTCGCCTGCCGCAGAGCCACCGACAGCTGGTGATCAGTTCCCCTGCACGGTCAGTGTGCAGGCCCGGCACACCTATCTGCGGGCGGGACCTGGCGATGACTTCTATCCGACCGCGCGGCTCATTCAGGGTGAGTCGGTTGAACTCTGGAGCGTCGACGCTGCCGGCTACGGCGCGGTGCGGCCGCTGAAGGGAAGTTTCAGCTGGCTGCGGGCAGCTGATGTTGATCGGCAGATTGAGTCTGATCCGAATGTTGGCGTGGTTGTGACCGACGGTGCGGTGGCCCGGATCGGTTCGCAGATCAACGACCTGCGTCATGTGGCCCAGGTGCGGCTGGAGGCTGGTGAACGGGTCATGGTGCTTGATGAGGTCCGCATTGAACAGGGCCGACATGCTGGCCTCTGGGTCAAGATCGCACCACCATCAGGCGAGTTTCGCTGGGCCCGGCTGGCCGACCTCGACCTGCCGGTTGGTCTGGCGCCGCAGACGAGCGACATTGTGAATGCTTCGGTCGGCGACGGTGAACTGGCGGCCAACATCGCCCAGGCCCGCGAAGCAGTCGATGCCTGGCGTGAGGCGGGGGAGTCGCTCTCGCAGGTCATTGCCGCGGCCGGTGAACTGCCACTAGAAGAGCCAGAGAAAATGGCCGCGCCGGCCCGACTGGGTAGCATCGCCGGTGCCCACCGATTGCTGGCCGACTGGATGCCTGTTGGCACCGGGTTGTTTGACATGACGCCTCCGCAGCCAGCCCAATCACCAACCACAGGCCCGTTGGCCGCGCCGGCTGATGAGCTTTCTGACATCGATCTGGCGTTGTCCCTGGCAGTGACAGGACCGGCCGCAGGCTGGCAGCTTGAACCGCTGCGGGAACGTTTGCGGCTGGCCGCCGCCCGGGCCTCGACCGGCACCGAGCGGCTGCGGGCCGAGGCGATCGACGCCCGGCTGGCTCGGTTTGAGACAATTAAAGGTCGGCATCTGGCCCTTGCCGCCCGTGACAAGGTCGACCCCTCGCCGCTGCAACTGGGTTCTCTCTGGTCGAGCCTTGGCGGCATCGGCAGCCGGCCGATCAGACCGGGTGTCTTCCCTGGCGGCAAGCCGGCTGACGGCCAGACCACTTGGACGCCGCCGGACTACGTCGAGACCAGTGGGCGGCTGGCGACCGTGATTTCCCGGCGGCCAGATGCACCCCGGTGGGCAATCGTCGATGCCAACAACAACGTGCTGGCTTTTGTTGCGCCCACCGCTGGCGTCAATCTGGCCCCAATGGTCGGCCAGCAGGTGTCCGTTCGGGGCTCGAAGGGCTACATGCCGGAATACAAGCGGCCCTATGTGGTGGCCTCGGAAGCTCGGCCCCGCATGGCGGCGGCGGTAACGCCAGGGCCCCGGTAGGCCGGGTGTTTTGGGAAGCATGTGCGGCTCGCTGCCAATTTATTGAGCTTCACCAGACGATACTGGTAAAGTCACCCACAAGAAGGAGGAGGTTCGGGAAAGGCTTCAGGGGCATCCGCAAGGAGACAGCGTGACAATGCCGGGATCGATCCGGCCAAGGAACGTTGTCGGGCAGCCTTTTCTGCTTCGTCATCGCCATCGTCGCGAAGGAAATACCCATGCCCCTGTTCACTTCTCGCTCCCACCGTTCCCGAGCCGTCCGTTGCCGTCAGGTGGGCCGATCTCGCCACGGGTGGAGCCGCCCGGAAACGCTCGAACGGCGGACGATGCTCACCGGCAACGACCCGGCCGTTACCGATGCAACCGCTGGGGTCGACGTAACCGAGCCGCCAGCGATCGTGACGGAGATCGGTGTTGGGCTCGACACATTTGCCTCAGCTGAGGCTTATGCCGACTGGCTGGTTGGACAGGCAACTGATCGTTGGCAGTCGCTGTTTGGAAAGCCCGCCTATTACGACTGGCCTTGGTGGTATGGCGGTGACTATTGGGACGATCAGCCCGAGCTGCGCGTCAGTCTTGGCGAAGACCTGGCTATGGCCGACAGTGTTGGTGACAGCCTCAATATTGTGGCCGCCGGCGCAGGCGTTGAAGAGGCCGACTCCTCCACAACCAACACCCAGATTGCCGGGGTCGATGAGGCTGACCTTGTTGAAGTTGACGGCGACACCCTTTATTCACTCGCCCGTGGCCAGCTGTCGATTGTGCAGGGCTTTGCCGAGGGTACGCCTGAATTGATCGGCCAGATCAGTCTGGCCGACACCGGCCGAACCGCTGGCATGTATCTGTTCGGCGATCGGCTGACGATTGTCTCGCAGGATTTCACGCCCACCATCATGAACCGGACGTCGTCCGGTTTCCCCTGGATCTACCCACCAGTTCTTGGTCGGGCCCAGACAACGGTGACCGTGCTTGATGTCAGTGACCTCAGCGATGTGTCGGTGGCAAATCGGACAACATTTGATGGTGAACTGATCTCATCACGGATGGTCGAGGGGCAGCTGCGATTGGTACTCAACCATCGACTGGAACTGCCCCGGCCACAGGTGATTCCGAACGTGCCTGTCGACGAACCCTCAGTGGGTCCGTCGGCGATGAATGATGTGCCCGAATCGGCCACGCTCGGCGGTCGCGTTTCCAGCCTGCTTTGGTGGCCCGGCATTCCGGAGCCGACCGGCCGCTATGAAACGGCCGAGGCCTACGCCAGTCGGGTGCGGCAGCAACTGGTCGAGGCGATGACGCCGCAGGTCTATCAGGTCGACGCAACTGGCAACCCGCTGGATGTGTCGACGCTGATCGAGCCCACGGCGATCGATGTCCCCGAGGCGGGGACCGTCCGGCAGTTGACGTCGGTCACTGCCTTTGATGTGACCGGCAAGCAGCCGCAGCCGGTGACAACAGGAATGTTCACCCGCGGGACGGTGGAAGTCTTTGCAACGGCAGATGAGCTCTACGTGTTTGATGGGCATCAGTCTTACAGGCCATCGAGAGAGCTATCTATAGAACTGGCTGATATCAGGCGATGGCAGCCTCCCGTCACGACCGTCACGAAGGTCGGTTTTGCCGCTGATCAGTCAGGTGCGCCGACCGTGCTGCTCGTCAGCCAGGGGACCATCACCGGACGGGTGCTCAATCAGTTCGCGGCTGACGAACAGAACGGCTTCCTGCGGGTCGTGGTGGAGGTGCAGGGTGAGGGGAGCGGCGTAGTCGTTCTTGAACAACAGGGCGAAAGCCTAGTTGCGGTTGGGAGCCTGGGCGGACTTGCCTCGAATGAAAATCTCTACTCTGTCAGATTCGTGGGCAATCGAGCCTACTTCGTGACGTTTCGTCGCACCGATCCACTGTTTGTTGTCGATCTCTCAAACCCGACAACGCCAACGCTGCTCGGCGAACTCAAAGTGCCCGGCTTCTCCGATCACATACAGCCGCTCGATGAAAACCACTTGCTGACCATTGGCCGTGACGCCGACGACGCAACTGGCCGATTTAAGGGAATGCAGGTCTCCATTTTCGATGTCAGTGATCCGGCCAGCCCGTCTCTGCTGCATCGGCACACACTGGCGGGCGGTCGCAGTACCAGCACGGCGATTACGGGCAGCCGCTGGATGCGGGGTGACGGGGATCATCTTGCTCTCGGCTTCTTCCCTGATGAGGGTGTGATCACGATTCCAGTGACAACAGACGGTCGCTTCGAGTGGGACCTGCCGATCGACCCTCCGATTGCCCTGCCGATTGTCAGTCTTTTTGCCGACATTCTGGTTACGGATGATTCGATCCTGCTGCCGGAGCCACCAGCGCCACCAGCTTGGAAGCCTCCAGCTCAGCGGCTTGAGGTGCTTTCCTTTGACCTCGTAGGTGGAATCAGCAGTCTGGGTGCCATCGACCACGACACCAGCGTTGACCGGGCGGTAAAGATTTCTGGGCAGCTTGTCGGGGTGTCGTCTTCAGAGGTGACTGTGCACGACTTTGCTGATCCGTCGACCACACTCGGCTCAGTTCGGCTTGATGGGGCGGTGGCTCAGCCAATCACGGAGCTGCCCGCTGCCGAACCACCAGCGTTTCCCGCCATCGAGACGCTCATCGAACAGGCGGTGGCTGGACTGCCCGTCCACAGAACCTGGGTGGCCAAGACGGCCCAGACGGCTGGCGACAGAACGGTGGTCTTCGCCGAGCATGCCAGTGGTGCGGTACACCGGCTGACCAGCAGCGGCTCGGTGGCCGAAAAAGGCTGGGCAGCGTTTGGCTTTGACGGAATTGGAAACCTGGAAAGCATGCCGCTGTCACGGCAGGCCCGGGGCGATGCCTTTGCCGACGCAGTCATCGAAATCCGTAGTCTGCTCAGCGATGCGGTGCTACAGCGGCTTGATCTCAGCCGCGATGCCGACGGCCGGCTGCAAAGCCGCAGACCCCGGTTTGCCTAATTCACGGAAAGCTCGGGCGTCGCGTCTGACGTTCCTTCGGCAGACACATGCGAAGCCTGATGTTAGCAGGCTTCTGCGTGTGCTGATTGGCGACATCTTGATCTTGTCGCCGGGTGGTGCTGGCTTTGGAAGCTCCCAGCGGCAGCCGGGGCGAGTTGATGCGGCGTCAACAATATCACCGCTGCAGTCACTTCCGCCCCGCGTTTCTCCTCGGCTTGAAGTCCACCGGCTGCTTGCGGCATCACCGGCGTTTCAGGCCGTCGAGCTCCTCAGCCCGTAACCAGCGGGCGGCGAGATCGACGGAGAGCTGGTCGGCGGCATCCTGGCTTTCATTGTCGGCCAACCGGACGGCCGGCTGCGGCTGCCGTTGCCGGTGGGCCGATGCCAGGGCGATGGAGGCGAGGGCCTGCTGATCGGCTTCGGTCGTGCGTGGCAGTCGCCGGGCCAGGCTGGCCACCCCTTCAGGATTGGCCGTGGCAGAATCGGACAGACTGGCCATGAACAGGCAGATCTCGTGGAGATTGGCAGCAGCCGAGCGGACAATGAGCGGATGCAGGGTGCGGGTGACAATCTCGAGGCCGATACCGTCCATGTCGAGGAAGGCATCGATCTGCACCGCCTGGCGGGGTCGGCCGTCGACCATTGGTTCGGCCTGCCGGTAGCGGATCATCAGCACGCAGCTGCCGGTGAGGTTTTTGGGTGAGAGCGGCCCGGTGTAGGCCCCGCGGCCGTGGAAGACCAGCATGCCGCCGTCCTGCCGCCGCTCGCGATGAGCCAGCCGTAGCAGGCCAACCGTGCCGTAACCGTCAGCAAGCCGCCACTGCGCCGGACCGGCCGGGTCGAGCGAAAGCCGGCTGATTCCCAGGAGCCGCCAGATATCGACGATGGCTTCCGGCTTGTCGAGGGCGAAGCAGAGCAGATCAGAGTCGCAGGCAAAGAGCTCGACTGGCAGCCGGCGATAGAGCGTTGTCGAGGCCAGCGACGTCTCAATGGCCTGCCGGTCACCGGGTGCCATTTGCGCAAGTGGCAGTGCTTCGATGGCCCGGCGGCGGGCGTGGCGGCTGGAGCTGCCCCAGTCGGTGCCGGGCTGCGTCACACAGGCCTCGATTGCGGCCGGCGGCTCAGTCGTGGCAGCCGCGCAGGTTCCGGCCGCGAAAGCAGTGATCAAGACTGCCATTGGTGCAAAAGTGACGGCCCGGCCTGCAAGCCGGACCAGGAAATGGCTGCGGTGCAGCGTTGTAGACATGCAGTATCCCCCCCTGACAGAACCCCCGCCGGGTTAGCTGAGCCCAAGGCCCTGCAACCCACCTGGATGGTTCATTCGGACTTTTCCGGCTGGAACGGCCAATGAAAATTCCGGATATACCGATGCGTTTGCGCAGCCTACGTGGTTTCACTGGACTGGTTCGGCCTTGGCCCGGAGCGGCACCCCCTCTATGCTCCCGCCCCCTTTGAAAAGCAGTTGGGACCGTCCCGACTGCCCACGAGGCAATGTCACCCAACGGGCCTGCCGCACGGTTTGGCCTGAGCGAGCCGATGCCAGACACGCCTGCAGACCAACCCCCAGGATCTCGTCGGGCGACATCGCCAGCGCGCCGGTTGGGTAGCAAGCACCAAAAGGGTGGCCATCCGCCCAGCCTCCTCGGCCGACTGATGGTGGCCTGGGCCCACCAGTGTCTGACCCGGCCCTGGACGATCGTCACTGTGGCGGTGTTGGCTGCTGTGGTCTCCGGCCTCTGGACCGCCGGCTCACTCGGCTACAAGGTCAGCCGTGTTGATCTGCTCGACCCCGACAGCGAATACAACAAGCTCTGGATCGAATACATCCGGGAGTTCGGGGAAGACGATGACGCCGTCGTGGTGGTCGAGGGAACGACACGGGCAGCCACCGTCGCTGCGCTTGAGGATGTCTCGCGACAGCTTGCCCAGCAGAGCGACCTGTTTCATTCGATTCTGCATGAAGTCGACCTGACCCAGATCCGGGCCAAAGGGCTGCACTATGTCTCCCCTGCCGATCTGGCCGCCATCAATCGGTTTCTCAATCGCACTGAGCCGGTGTTGGCTGGCGGCTGGCCGCAGCTGAAGGTCGGCACGATGGTTGGTGGTCTGGCCGCGGCGATGGTTTCGGGTCCCACCGCAGGCGGGTCGCAGCAGGACGAACCGGCACTCAAGACACTTGAACGCTACAGCGAGAGTCTGCTGGCCAGCCTTGAGGCGGCCGACCGGGGCCGGCTAGGTGAACTCCAGCCGGGCGACTACGTCTCGCCCTGGCCGGGTATGCCTGGCAGTCTCTCAACCCTGCGGGATCTGTCGAGCCAGTACCTGCTGGCGAAAGAGGGCACTCTTGGCTTTGTGTTGCTGCGGCTCACCAAGGAAGAGGGAGGCTTTGCCGGGGCGTCGAAGGCGACTGATACCCTGCGGCAGCAGATTGCCCTCGTGTCGGACCGCCATGCCGATGCCGAGATCGGCCTCACCGGACTGCCGGTGATGGAAGACGACGAGATGCGGTCGAGCAAGCAGTCGATGATCTGGGCCAGCGGCCTGTCGCTGGTGGCAGTGGCGGTTGTCATTGTGGCTGGCTTCGGCGGCATCCGGCATGCCCTGATGGCCAATGGCGTGCTCATGATCGGCATGGCCTGGGCCTTTGCCTGGGCCACCGGCAGCGTCGGCCATCTGAACATCCTCAGCGTCACGTTCGCGGTCACGATGATCGGCGTAGGCATCGACTACGGCACCTATTACATCGGCCGCTATTTAGCGATGCGGCGGAATGGCCTGGACTGCGAGGAGGCCATTCTTGAAACCAGCGGTTCGGTCGGACCGAGCATTCTCACTGGGGCGGTGACCACCTCAATCGCCTTCTTCTCAGCTGCCCTGACCAGCTTTGTCGGTGTGGCTGAACTGGGCCTGATTGCCGGAGGAGGCATCCTGCTGTGCTGTGCCGCTGAACTGATGGTGCTGCCGGCAGTGCTCGCGATCGTTGACCGCAGCCGTTTCTGCCAGTCGATTCCCGAGCCGGTGCCAGTCCACCGCTGGCTCCAGCCGTTCGCCCGGCATCCGCGATTTGTCGCGCTGGCGGCCGTCGCCGGCACCCTGGCCGTCAGTTCGGGCATCC
>CAZKSP010000015.1:19202-21754 GCA_964555385.1 uncultured Chitinophagaceae bacterium | reverse complement strand
GTTTCAGCAGCAGAATCAGCCAAAGGGCGACCTCAACCAACTTTGGGATGTGCTCGGGCTCAAGCTTGCTGCCGGCAGCGGCCGGCCGTTGATGGGACAGATGGGGTCGGCCCCATACGTTGTCTGGCAGGACTACAACCCGCACCCCAAACTCGAACTGCCTAGCGAGTTCGTTTTTATTGATGCCGAACTTGGGGATCCAGGTGACGGAAGTGGTTCACGGAGCTTCAATCAGAACAGTGCCATCACTGGTGGCCTGCAGGAGGTTCTGCTCCCGTTTCCCGGCGCGCTTGCCAAGGACGAGAAGGCAAACATCGAGTGGGTGCCGCTGGTGACCACTGGTACCCGGTCGGGCACGATTGAGGTTGAGCAGGTGCTCGGGAACCGCGGCGACATGCGGCAGTTGCGAATTTTTGAAAAGCCGGGAAGTCAGGCGATGGTCCTGGCGGCGTTTGTCGAGCGAGTAGCCGCGTCTGTAGATGAGGAAAATGAGGAGGCGAACGCATCGAGCAAACAGATCCGGGCCATCGTGGTTGCCGACATCGACCTGATGGGGCAGCAGATTTTTGGACTGCGCAACCGGCCTGATGAAGTTTTTGGGCTCGACTTCGACAACGTCACGTTTGTGCTCAACATTCTCGACACACTCGCTGGAGACAGCAGGTTTTTGGAAATTCGGAAACGAAAGCCGAAGCACCGGACACTTGAGCGGATTGAGGATACGGTGGCGGAAGCCCGAGAGCAGGCCGATGCGCAACGGCAGAACTACATCACCCAGTTCGACCAGGCCGAGCAGGAAGCGAACGCCGACATGCAGAAAGAGGTCGGCGAGTTCGAGAAGAAAATCAAAGAGATGGAAGCTGGTGAGGGGGCCGACCCTCAGGCGGCGATGCAGGCAATCCAGCAATTGGCCAGCCGGCAGCGACTGGCTCAGCGGCGGCTCGACACCAAGCTTGAGCAACTCAAGCGGAAACGGGATGCGGAGATCGAGCAGGTCGAACGGGCCCTCGAGTCGACAATTCGCCGCGAGCAGGATTGGCAGAAGTGGCTGGCAGTGGTCTTGCCGCCAATTCCACCCCTGGTCGTAGCATTCTTCGTCTTCTTCCGTCGCCGCGCCCAGGAACGCGAGGGTGTGGCGAAGTCACGACTAAGGTAATCAAAAGCAACAGAGGAGAGTCATAGATGACGACGGATAGATCCGCGGGCGCGTCAGGTGGGGCCGATCCGGCCATGCAGCGGACAGCAACTTTTCTGGCCGCGGGTGGTCTGCTGTTGCTGCTTGGTTGGGCTGCGCAGCCCCGATTCAAGCCAGCTGAGGTGAAGCCGGCGGCTGAACGGGTTTTGTTTCCGGATCTCACTGATGTGCAGAAGGCGGCCAGTCTGGAAATTCTGCAATATGACGAGGAATTGGCGACGCTCTACCCATTCAAGGTGGTGAAGTCGGGAGGTGTCTGGGTGCTGCCCTCGCATCAAAATTATCCAGCGGATGCCAAAGACCATCTGGCGGCCGCAGCCACGGAATTGGTTGATCTCAAGACGCTTGACGTGGTCAGCGAGAGTCCCGGTGACCATGAAATATACGGTGTGATCGAGCCGGACCGTGAAAAGATTCAGCCAGGCATGACTGGGGTTGGTCAACTGATTGAAATTCGTGACGCCTCTGGCAGCAAACTGGCTCGTTTAGTGGTTGGCAAGGAGGATAAGCAGCCTGGAGCAGCAGCAGCTGGCGGCCGAAAGCTGCGGTTTGTCAGGAAGGCGGGCCAAGATCCGGTCTATCGGGTTGAGATCGATACCTCAAAGTTTACGACCAAGTTTGATGACTGGATTGAGAAGGATCTGCTCAAGCTGACGCCGTGGGATGTGCGGCGGGTTGAAATCGACAACTACACACTGGCTGCCGTTGAATCGGGCGGACGGCTGCGAGTCGAGCAGCGGCGAGATGAGCGGATGCGGCTGGTCTATGACGACAAGGAGTCGAAGTGGGCACTCGTTTCGCTCGAGACCTTCCCCGAAGGGGCGGCAGCTGACGCCAAGCCAGCAAGCCGTGGGCTGGAGGAGAATGAGGAACTCGCCTCAACAGCTCTCAACGATCTTCGGAATGCCCTGGGTGATCTAAAAATTGTTGATGTTGCTCGCAAGCCTTCGGGGCTCAGTGGGGATTTGAAGGCTGAGGAGAGTTTCACCAAAGATCCCGAGGCGGTGAGTTCATTGCAGCAGCGGGGCTTCCTGCCACTCCAGTCGGGTGAGATTCTTTCGACAGAGGGCCAGACGGTGATTGGCATGAAGGATGGAGTGGAGTACGTCCTGCGGTTTGGGGCGGGGACGACCGTTGCTGAACCGGGAAAGGCTGAAGCAGAAAGCCAAGCTGATGAGGCAGCTGGGACCGGTGAAATCTCAGCTCGCTATCTGCTCGTGATGGCTCGTTTCAATGAAGATTTGCTGGAAAAACCCGACCTCGAGGAACTGCCACCACTTCCGGAGGAAAAGGCCGGCGCAGAAAAACCTGAGGGCAAGAAGCCTGAAGCAGACAAACCTCAGGCAGATAAGTCTGA
>CAZKSP010000015.1:0-19102 GCA_964555385.1 uncultured Chitinophagaceae bacterium | reverse complement strand
CAAGTCGGATGAGCCTTCGGCTGCTGAGTTGCTCAAGCAGGCCGATGAGGCCGAGGCGGCCATGCAGGCAGCCATTGAGACGCGACGGCGGGTTGAGCGTGAAAATCGTCGTAAGCAGGAGGCTTACGACGAGAAGGTCGAGACTGGTCAGAAGCGAGTGCGGGAACTCAACGGTCGTTTCGCTGACTGGTACTACGTCGTTTCTGAAGATGAATTCAACAAGATCCATCTCGAGCGGTCGAAGGTGATTACTGCGAAAAAGTCGGATGAAGCAGAAGCAGGGAAGGAGGCAGGGGCGGAATAGCCCGACGAGTGGGCCGCCCAGTGGAGGCAGATGACGGCCGCGGGTAGGATGCCGGTGCAGTCACGTTCCCCCCTGAATACCCGATGTCCGAAGTTCTCACATCCCCTCGCCGCTCGCGGTTTGGAAAAGCGGTTGGATTCCGGGTGGCTGCTGTCGGGGCGGCCGTACCGGAACGAGTGGTTGACAATGTCGACCTGGCTCACCTTGGTTGTGATCCAGAGTGGATTTTCAGCCGATCGGGTATCAGCCAGCGGCGGCACGCCGAGGCTGATACGGCAACGAGTGATCTTGCCGTGGCGGCTGCCCAGGCCGCGTTGGCAGACCGCCCCGACTTGCTCGATCGGATCGATCTGCTCGTGCTGGGCACCTTCACTCCCGACACCTGTATTCCTTCAACGGCGTGCGTCGTGCAGGCGAGGCTTGGCATCGAAGCGCCGGCCATGGACGTGACCGCTGCCTGCGCCGGGTTCGCTTACGCGCTGGTGACAGCAGGTCAATTCCTGGCTGCCGGCTCGAGCGACCTGGCGTTGGTGATAGGGGCTGACACCAACAGCCGAGTGGTTAACCCAGCCGATCTGAAGACCTGGCCGCTGTTTGGTGATGGGGCAGGGGCGGTTCTGCTGGAGCGGTCCAAGCCAGACAGTGATACCTCGGCAGGTCTACTGGCTTGGTCGCTTGGTTCTGATGGCCGGGGCGCTGACCTGCTCGTCTGTCCCATGAGTGGCTCGCGGCAACCGGTTACTGCTGCCGGAGTTGCCGCTGGCGATCAGTTCATGAAGATGGACGGTCGAGCAGTTTTCAAGTGGGCCATCCGTCTGGCTGAGGATAATATCCGGCAGGTGGTGGAGCGGTCGGGCGTGCCGTTGGAGGCTGTCGACCTGTTTATTTTGCATCAGGCAAACCTGCGGATCATCGAGGGCATTCGGGGCTCACTCGGACTACCGGAGTCGCGTTTTTTGGTCAATCTCGACCGCTATGGCAACACCTCAAGCGGCTCGATACCACTGGCCCTCGACGAGGCTTGGCGGGCTGGCACGATCGGGCCGGGAAGTACGGTGGTGATCTGCGGATTTGGTGGTGGGCTTGCCTGGGGCAGTGCTGTCTGGAAGCTCTAAGAGCGTCCACAAAACCATAGTCTGCGGGATCGAGCGATGGCTGGTTGATGAATCGTTGGTCTTGAGATGAGAAAAGAAGGAAGCTGTCATGAAGAGTCTGCCCAAACGCAGTGATGTGCCCGCCTCGGATACCTGGGATCTGGCCAGCCTCTTTGAATCCGATGCCGATTGGGACACTGCGCTGGAGGCATGGGAGGCAAGGATTCCTGGCTTTGATGCCTTTGTCGGCACGCTTGGCTCGTCGGCTGAACGGCTGGCGGAGTGCCTTGCGTTCGACCTAGAGATGGACCGCGAGGCAGACCGGCTGGGTACCTATGCCCACCTACGGGGCAGCGAAGACACCGCCGCCGCTGTTGCCCAGCGAATGATGGGCAGGTTTCAGCATGCCGCCACGCGGGCTGGCGAGCGGGCCAGTTACATCCAGCCAGAGATCATGGCAATCCCAGCCAAGTTGTTGACCAGCTGGCTTGATCTGCCACCGCTGAAGCCGTACCGTTTGATGCTCGAACGGGTGGTCCGGAATCGGCCGCACGTGCTCTCCGAGCCCGAAGAGAAGCTGCTAGCGATGCAGGGGACATTCGCAGGCACCGCAGGCAAGGTTTTCCGGCAGCTCACTGATGCCGACTTGACCTTCGGGAGTCTTGTCGATGGCCGCGGGAATGAAATCGAACTTTCCAACGCCACTTTCACGACGCTGCTGCACGACACTGTGCCAGCCGTCCGGAAGCAGGCTTTCCATCAGTACTATGCCCAGTACGAGGCCCACGCCAATACGCTGGCGGCCACGCTCTCAGGCTCAAACGAGCGGGATGTCTATGCTGCCCGGGTGCGGCATCATCCCACGGCGGTCGAGGCAGCGTTGTTTGCCGACAACGTCCCGCTGACGGTCTACGATCAGCTGATTACTGCCGTGCGGGACCATCTGCCGGCGGTGCATCGATACTACGATCTCCGGCGCCAGCTGCTTGGTCTTGATGAGATCCATCACTACGACTGTTATGTGCCGCTGGTGCCCGAGCTTGAACAGCGGCACACCTGGGATGAGGCGGTCAACGTCATCACTGCGGCGCTGGTGCCACTGGGCAGTGACTACTGCAATCGGCTGGAGGCGGGCCTACGGGGCCGCTGGTGTGATCGCTATCCAAACGCTGGTAAGCAGTCAGGGGCCTTTAGCTCTGGCACGTATGATTCTGATCCCTACATCCTGATGAACTTTCAGGAAGAGGTCATTGAGCATGTTTTCACGCTGGCCCACGAGGCAGGCCACTCAATGCACACCCGGCTCTCAGCCGAGGCCCAGCCCTTTCAGTATTCGGGCTATACGATCTTCGTTGCCGAGGTGGCAAGCACCTTCAACGAGCAGTTGCTGACCCGGCATCTACTCGCGCAGGCCTCGTCAGCGAAAGAGCGGGCGGCCATCATCTCGCGAGAGATTGACGCGATCCGGGCCACAATCATTCGGCAGACGATGTTTGCAGAGTTCGAGCGGGTGAGTCATGCCTCGGTCGAAGCGGGAGAGCCACTCACGCTTGAAAAAATCAGGCATCTCTATCGGGAACTGCTTGATGCTTACTTTGGCCCCAATTTTGTTGTTGATGACGTGTTGGAACTGGAGTGCCTACGGATTCCGCACTTCTATCGGGCCTTTTATGTCTACAAGTACGCCACGGGGCTGTCGGCAGGTATCGCCCTGGCGAAGAAAGTCGCGGAAGGTGGCCCGTCTGAACTGGCGGCCTACCTTGGTTTTCTTCAGGGAGGCTGCTCACAGTGGCCGCTCGACCTTCTCCGTGATGCAGGGGTCGACCTCGAAACCCCCGAGCCGGTCGGGCTGGCCCTGACGCGGTTCGGTGAACTGGTCGACGAACTTGAAACACTGCTGCCGGGTGGCAGTGCGTAGTGATCTTGCAGCGTCCAACGTGCTGTGGGTCCGGTCGCTTCGGCTCCCGGCTTCCTGTGAAACAACACGGTTAAACAGTGAGTGGGCCTGGGTGCCCCCTCTCGGCAGACGTTATTCAGTCTTTCACGTGCTGGGGCCGACGGGCGAGTTCCACGAAGGGCCGCACCATCGAGCCGGTGCCGCCGCCGGCGATCCAGGGGCGGGGCTTGTCGGCGAAGGCAGGGCCGGCGATGTCGATGTGAGTCCAGGGAATCCCTCGGACAAACCGCTCTAGCAGTTTCGCCGCGGTGATTGCGCCTCCCAGACGGCCATCCCCAACATTTTTGATGTCCGCCACCGGGCTTTCAATCTGCTCATCAAAGTCACGATCCATCGGCAGTTGCCAGACCCGTTCGCCGACGGCTTCCGCAGCCGCGACAACAGCATCACAGCAAGCCTGATCGTTGGTGAAGACCCCGGCGATGTCCCGGCCGAGGGCGACCATGCAGGCACCGGTCAGTGTGGCCACATCAACAATCCTTCGCGGCTGCAGGTCGGCCACGACGTCGAGCACGTCGGCCAGTACGACCCGCCCCTCAGCATCGGTATTGTGAATTTCGATTGTGGTGCCGCTGCGGGCGGTAACGACATCCCCCAGCTTGTAGGCGGCTGCACCATTCATATTTTCTACCAGGCCGACCGCTGCGACCACATCGACCGGCAGTTTGAGGGCCGCAATCGTGGCGATCGCCCCGAGGGCGGCGGCCGCGCCCGACATGTCGCACTTCATCGCCAGCATGCCGTCCGAGGGTTTGAGTGACAGGCCGCCGGAGTCGAATGTGACCCCCTTGCCAACCAGTGCCAGGTCGGGCGTGTTGCTCTTCTGCCCCGGTCCTCGATAACGCAGCACCACCAGCCGAGGTGGCCGAGAGCTGCCCTTGGCGACGGCAAGCATTGCCCGGCAGCCCTCTCGCTCGAGCCTTGGCTGATCCCAGATTTCAATCTCAAGTCCTACGCGGCCGGCAATGGTTGCCGCTTCTTCGGCAAAGGTTTCGGGATAAAGATCATCTGGGGGCAGGTTGACCAGCCGCCTGGCCAGATTGACCCCGTCGGCAATCAGGGCCCCCCGGGTGACGACCTCGACCGCTGCCCCAAGCCAGACCGTCGCGGCAAAGGCATGTTGTTTCTTCTCTGCCCGGTAGATGTCCTGCCCCACCATGCCCACCGCTGCACCGGCGACGGCCTGTTCGAGTTGATCGTTGGTCCAGCGGCCCTCGGCCAGAAATCCAACGCGGCTTCGCGGCCGGCTCGACAGCTGCCTGGAAGCCATGGCAGCTGCCCGGTAGAGCAGGCCGGCATCGGCTTCAGCAGCCGGGCCGGTCCCGATCACAAGCAACTGCCCGCAGGCCAACCCTGGAGGGGCAAGCAGCGGCACGCACTCATAGCGTTTGCCAGTGAGATCACCGGCCTCAATCAGTGTGGTGATCAGGCCGCCTGTTGCCTGGTCGAGTTCGGCTGCGGCACCGCTAACATCACCGGGGCCGAGAAAAAGCACCAATGCGTCTCCCGCAAAGCGGGCTGGATTGGCCGAGGGATCTGCCTGAATGGGGGCCGAATTGGGACTGGTAGCGACCGTTGCCGTGAACTCGGGTGACATAGTGGAGCCTTAGGGGAGGGACTGGCGGCTGAAACGAATCGACTGTCGAAGTCTGGCAGCGCACCGCTGTCTCTTCAACCGCCCCAGCGGAACCGGCTGGCTGCCAGCGAGAGCAACACAGGGAGCACTACGAGGTTACCGATCAGGCCTCCAAGAAGCGTCAGGCAGGAGAGCCCGCCGAATGAGACCGTCGGCATGAAGCCACTGGTGGTGAGCGCGAGAAAGCCGACCACCAGGGCAAGGGTCGAAAAGATCATTGCCCGCCCGGCGGTCTGGTGGGCGGTCTCGAGAGCCGCCCGAATCGCACCGTCATGGGCCAGCCGCCGGCGGAAGGCGGTGGTGTAATGAATCGAGCTGTCGACCGACAGACCGAGCGAGACTGCGGCGATCATCGCCGTGCCCATATTGATCGGACTGCCTGACCAGCCGAGGAGGCCGAGCACAACGACAATCGGCAGGGTGTTGGGGACGAGGGCGATGAGCCCGATGACCGGACTGCGGAAGCCAATCGAAAGCAGCAGGAAGATGCCACTGGCAGCCAGCAGAAAGGTCAGCCACTGGTCGGCCAACATCCGTTCAACCAACTGGGCCAGCAGGACGAAAAAACCGGTGACCTCGCCGGCGGGCTGATTCTCACCCGGAGGGAAATGCTCGTGAACGATGTTGCGAACCTGATCGATAATCTGCCGCTTGGCCGTAGCTGGCTGTCGCTCACGAGCCCGTAGCATCACCCGCAGCCAGGTTGAACCATCGGTGGGATCACGGCCGATGAGGCTGTCGGCAAGCTGAGGAAGTTGTTGCCGCAGCAGGCCAACAGCGGTCGTGACCATCCAGCTACCGACGGCGGATGACTCCAACTGGGCCAGCGAGATCGGTGAGACCGTCTCCAGCAGATCGGTGATGCTCAGCACCTTGGTCAGACCGCTGCCGGCCGCGTCACCCGCAACTGTCACTTCGCTACGAAGCTGATTCTCAAGGGCGGCGATTCGGGCCAGTGTGGCCGCATCGATCGGCTCAGCGGACGGCAGCAGGATGTCCCAGACGCCGGCACCGCCAAGCCGTGACTCGACGATTTCGTAGGACCTGACCACCGAACTGCCGGCACGAAAGTTTTTGATGAAGTCTGTCTGCACCTCAAGCCGGGTCAGTCCAACCGCTGCCAGGGCGATCAGGCCGGCCGCAGCAGCAAGAATTGGCCCGGGAGACTGCACAATCCGCCCTACGAGCCGGTCGAGCCCGCCATCAAGCGTTCCTTCCCCCCAAGCCCTGCCGGGGTCGCCGCCAAGGCGACCGGCCAGGGCGAACCAAGGCACAGCAAGAGCCACTGCTACAAGCACCATGCCCGCCCCGATGACGGTCATGATACCGAAGTCATGCACGGGCCCGACCTGGCTGGCAATCAGGGAACCAAAGCCGATCATGTCGGTGATAATCGCCCCAATGATCGGCCAGAAGAGCTGCGTCAGAGCTCCTATCAGGGCCTGCTCGGCTGCCTCGCCGGCGGTTCGACGACGGCGGAACTCGACAATGATGTGAACCACCGTCGCAATGGCCACGACAGTCACCATCGCCGAAAGCATGGTCGAGACCATCGTCAATTTCTGCCCGGCGATGGCCAGGAGGCCACGGGTGCTCCAGAGTGCCAGCAGCACCACCGCGAGCGGTGCCACCAGCCACCGCAGGCTGCGAAACAGCAGCAGGAGCACAACCGAGGCAAGCAGCCCTGCCGTTGTTCCCAGCAGATTGCCATCGCGGCGCAGCATGGCGAAGCCGTCCCGCAGCATCACCGTCTCGCCCGCCACGGTGCCGGAGGGGTAGTCCCGCATGATTTCACGGAGGGCGTCGATGGTATCGCCCCTCCCGGGCACTCCGTCGTCTGCTTCGGCACCGCCGGCCAGGACGCAGACGACAGCCGCCGTTCGCCGGTCGCTGCCGACGGTATAGCCCTCCATCAGCTCAACGAGTCGGGCAGCCGCAGGATTGGTGTCGGTGAAGATAATGCCGCGGCCCAACGGTGTGGTGGCGAGGCTGGTGGCCGAGCCAACCCCAGGGAGAGCTTCTATCCGTTCCGTCAGGCTGCCGAGCCGGTCGAAACCTGCCGGACTGAAGAGATCGGCATCATCGTAGACGGCAAGAACTGCTGCACTCGAGCCAAAAACTCGCGCCAAGCGGCGAAAGGGAACAATCGCGGGGTCATTGCGGTCAAACATTGACGCAATCGACCGCGAGTACTCAAGCTGCCGGGAACGCTCCACTCCGCAGAGTCCTAGCAGCAGTCCCAGTAGGGCCAGCGGGGTTCGCCAGCGGACGACCCAGCCAGAAACGGCAGCGGCAACACGGGGTTCACTCTCTTGTCGGGTGGGCATGCCGAATCCGCGTAGGATCTGTTTTCGCCCCAGTTTACCGGTTTGCCGCGGATTGCCTGGCAACTTTTCTCTGCCGGGGCGACACCTTGACCGGCTTTTCGGGGCGTCCTTATAGTCCCGCCCCCAACTTGTTCCCCACGGGCCGACAGACCGGCAGCGGTCTCGGTGAATGCGGGTGCGCGTGTTTCGAAGCCTTTTTCATACCGATCGTTGCGGTGACCGCCATCGTGGACCGGGACCTCCCCGGCCCGAAATGGTTGCTGCGCCGAAACCAACTCGATCCCGCGGTGGCTGCATTCGTAGTCGGCCGTTCGTCGAGGTGTTGTGCTGCCTGCTACTGGGCATTGGCCGGGTGGTAGCGGCTGCAGAACCTCCTGCACCCACGGCTCCCGCCGGTGGCCTCGCCGAGCTTCCAGTGAAAGGATTGGCAGCGGCGATTGCCGAGGCAGGGCACATTGAGGTACCGGCTGCAAACCCTCGCGAACTGCTCGGCATCGAGGCAACGCAGGCCTCCCGGTGGACTGAAGGTTCGTACGACGTCTGGCACCTCACCGGGGGCGTGACGATTCGGCAGGGCCAGACCGAAGCGAAAGCTAATGAAGCGGTTGCTTGGATTGAACAGTCTCCCCCTGTTTCAGTATCTGGAGAGGAGCCGACCGGGCCGCCACTGCGAACCGTCCTCGTGCGGCTGGCAGGCACTGTGAGTGTGCGCACGTTCAACGATGACATGTCAGCAGGCCCCGAGACCGCGACTATTCGGGACGATCGTTGGGCTGGCCGATTCTGGATCATTCGTGATCCTCAGCTGACCTTCGACAGTATCGTGCCAGCGAGTGGTCGCCCGGCAGTCTATGAGGCACCGGCCGACCCGCGAGCAGCGCCCGCCGACGGTGTGCTGTTGGTCTCGGCCAACCAAGCAGAGACGGTCGAGGAGATTGCGGCTGAGGATGAGGGAATTGTTCCGGCCCAGTTCGCTGAGTTTGGAACAGCCATTGTTCCCTCTGCCCAACCGGTGGTGGCTGGTCGGCGGCTCCGGGCCTTTCCGCGATCGAGCATGCCGTTGGCAGTGCAATGGTTCCCAAGCCCGGCCGGCGGGGAATGGATCGCCGTTATCACTTCTGGCATCAACCTTGTGATCGATGGAGTCGATCCGGCAGGGCCGCTCGATATCTCGGCTGATCGCATGGTGATCTGGACCCGCAGTGAAGCCCAGCCTGATTTGGGTGGCGACGCCGGTCAATCAGCCAGTACCCCGCTCGAGCTTTATATGGAGGGCAATGTCGTTTTCCGGCAGGGGCAGCGGGTAATCGAGGCGGTCAGCATGTTCTATGACGTGCCCCGGTCGAGTGGAGTGATCACTGGCGCGTCAGTGCTCACCCCGGTCGACAGCTATGCCGGCCTGATCCGCCTACGGGCCGACGTGCTGCGTCAGGTGGATCGCAGCCGTTTCGTCGCTGAGCGGACTGGTCTAACGACGAGCCGGATGGGCGTGCCAACCTGGGAGTTTCGCTCTCGTGAATTAACGCTCACCGACGAACAGGTGCCGGTGCCCGGGCCCTTTGGCATGCCGATGATTGATCCGGTCACTGGTGAGCCAGCGGTTGAACATCAGCAGTTTGTCACCAGCCGAGGGAACACAGTCACGCTCGGAGGAGTCCCGGTGCTCTGGTGGCCGGTGCTGGCGACCAATGCCAAAAAGCCGACCTTCTACATCAACGATTTGAAGGTGAAGAACGATCAGATCTTTGGCACCCAGGTGCTAACGAGTTGGGACGTCTTTCAGGTGCTTGGTATCCGCCGGGCTCCGCCCGGGGTCGACTGGGACTTTGATGTTGACTACCTCAGTCTTCGTGGACCGGGTTTCGGAAGTTCGCTCATTTACAACCGGCCGCAGTTTCTCGGCTTGGCCACGCCTGCCAATGGTGTGGCTGACGCCTGGTTTGTGGTCGACCACGGCATCGACAAACTCGGCCTCTACCGGAACAACTTCATCTATTCCAACTACCCTGATGCCTTCCGGGGCCGGGCTTTCTGGCGACACCGACAGGACTTAGTTGCTGGCTGGCAGGCCCGGGGGGCGGCCGGCTGGATCAGCGACATCAACTTTCTTGAGGAGTATTACGAGTCGGAGTGGGAAGAGGGCTATGAGCAGCGGACCTGGCTCGACCTGCGACGGCCGACTGATAACCGCCAACTTCGGCTGCTGACCAGTCTCCGGGTCGATCCGTTCTTCACGCAGAGTGAGTGGTGGCCTCGGCTGGACCATCACTGGATCGCCCAACCGCTGCTTCGGGATGCCCTGTCCTGGTATGAGCATTCAAGCATCAGCTATGTGCGACAGAGCGAGCCTCAGCCGCCACCGACCTTTCCAGGCAGTGGCCGGTCACCGCAGGACCAGGCCGGCCTCAACATCTGGACGCTGCTGCCGTACGAAAACAACGTGATCGGCGAGCGGTTGGTGACGCGGCAGGAGATCGATCTGCCCTTCCAGGCCGGACCCGTCAAGCTGGTGCCGTATGCCCTCGGCGAACTCGGCCACTGGGGCCAAGACCTCAACCAGCAGCCGATCAATCGAGCCTATGGCCAGGTCGGTATCCGTTCCAGCCTGCCGATGTGGACTGCCAACAACAACGTAGAAAGCAACCTCTGGAATCTTCACGGCCTTGCCCACAAGGTCATCTTCGAAGCCGAGTTTTCCTACGCTGATGCGACTCAGAGCTATGACCAGTTTCCGCTCTACGACCAGATTGATGACGACACCATCAATCAGTACCGCCGCAACATTCCCTTCTTCGATTACGGTGCCCCGCAGAATCTGGCCGGTATTCCCCAGTATCGGTTGGCCCCTCCGTTCATCTTTGGGCCTGACAATAAGTATGACCCGCGGACCTATGCCATCCGCCGCGGTATCGGTGGCTGGGTGACGGGCCCCTCTGAACTGGTTAACGACCTCACAGCTTTTCGGGTCGGAGCTCGGCAGCGGTGGCAGACGAAGCGGGGGCCTTATGGCGACCGGCGGATCGTCGACTGGATAGTGTTTGACATCGATGGCGAGTTCTTTCCGACCACGAGCCAGAACTTTGGCCAGGTGCTCGGCCTCTGGCAGTACGACTTCCGCTGGCACATTGGCGATCGGACAACCGTCCTCTCAACTGCGGACGTAGACTTTTTCGCCGGCGGGCAGCAGCTCTATACCGTTGGGGCGCTGCTCAACCGTTCGGCCCGGGGCAGTGTCTACATGGGCTATCAGTCATTTGGTGGGCCGATTACTGCCAGCGTGCTGACTGGCTCGTACACCTATCGCATGAGCCCCAAATGGGCCAGTTCGTTCGGTTCCTCGGTCGACCTCACCGGGCGAAACATCGGCCAGCGGTTCCAGTTGGTGCGGATCGGGGAGTCTTTCCTGATGAGCTTTGGCTTCAATGTCGACTTTAGCCGTCAGAACGTCGGTGTCACCTTCGCGATCGAGCCCCGCTTCCTTTCCGGCACCCAGTTTGCCGGTAATGGTGGGCTGACCTCATCGGCCGCCGGTACATCAGCCTTGGGCGGATCGCCAACCAACGTGCCGGTTGCAGGCGCCTACGGATTGGAGTGAGCCGGTTGCCGGGCCAGCCACATGCCCCAGGCCATGAAGATCGCCGTAAGCACAAGGTAAGCAGTAGCCAGGTCGAGCGGGCCGCGGCCAGTCGCCTCAGCCGGCAGGTCGCCAACCGCCCAAGGCCAGAACAGCCGCCCGTCGGCAAATGGCGAGTGAATCAGGCCGAACAGGGTGGCCGTTGCCGCCGTGCCGCACCAGCAGGATGCTGCCACCAGGCGACGGTCAATCAAGGCGGTTAGCAGCCCTGCCCACAGCAGGCTGGTGAGGATGAAGCCCGATGCAAGCAGCCTCAGGCTAAAGAGTTCGGCAGCAAGTCCGGCTGTCGGCTCGGCACCGGCAGCGAGCAGTTTGTCGGTCTGGATCACGACTAATGCAGCAAGGGCTGGTACGCAGGCGAAGGCGACAGCCGGGTAATGCCGCTGGGGGGTGGCGTGAAAACTCTGCGCCGAGATCTCCAGGCCGATGAAGATCAGGATCGGCAGGATGGCAGGACCGGGTATCAGTTCGTAGAGCAGCGCGAATGAGCCCGTCAGGCCTGCGAGGCCGATGAAGACAGCTGTCGCCAGGGTGTAGGCGGCCCGTCCGCCCATCGCCTTGTAAGCGGGGTGGCCGATGTACGGGGTTGACTGAATCACACCACCACAGAGTCCTGCAACCACTGTGGCGAGTCCTTCGACGGCGATGACACTACCAGTGGGAAACTCATCACCAGCCGCAGCTGCGCTTTCGGTGCAGTCGATCCCACCAACCACGGTTCCAAGTGCGAAAGGGATAACGATTGGCAGATACTTGATGGTCAGTGGCCAGGCACTGAGCCAATCAAACCGAAAGGCCTCAAGCCAGCCAGTCGGCCAAAGTGCGGTCAGCGGATCAAAGGAGTCAGCTGACGGATGCGGACCGATCCATCCGGCCGCGTCAGCCAGAACGGCAATGCCACCTCCAATCAGGAGGGCAGCAAGGGCCCCTGGAATCTTTCCCGGCAGCGGCAACCGTGCAGTCAGGGTCGCCAGCACGATGCCGAGTGAGACAAGTCCAACCAACGGCTGGCTGAGAACTTCGAGAAAAGGCAGGAAGCTAATAAGGGCCAAAGCAATCGCGGCCAGACTTCCCAGCAGGGCAGCCCGTGGCACCAGCCGGCGAATGAGTGGGGCGAACGGAGCACAGGCAAGTTTAAAAACCCCGCTGGCGACAATGCTGCACATGCCGATTTGCCAGGCTTGCCGGGCGGCGTCGATCTGGCTGAGGCCCCCATCAACTGCCAAGGCAAAGGCCGGCCCGACCACAAAGAAGACCATCCCGAAGGTGCTGGGAGTATCGAGGCCCAGAGGCATGGCGGTGATATCGGTGCGGCCGGTGCGGGCTGCGAGCCGAAAGGCCATCCAGGTGAAAATGAGATCGCCCACGATCACTCCAATGGCGGTGCCGGGTACCAGGTGGGAGAGGGCAAATCCGAGCGGAAAGCCAAAAACCGTCGCCAGCAGCGACACCGTCAGCGTTAGATCGGCCAGATTATCGAGCGAAAGGCCGAAGAAGGCGTTGATGTCCCCCGGCATCGACCAGCGATAGCCGAGTGGCGGGGGTGGGGCAGAGTCTGACGGCATGGTCGGGTGCTCCAGAGGCGGTCGGGAGGCCGTCACGAACCAGACATTCGCGAACTGATCCCAGCAGCGACTATACTCCCTCAACGGGTTGCGGTGCCTCCGGATTGCCGAAAGGAGGCGGCCTCACCCCAATCCAATTCACTCGGTGTTTCAGGACGGCTTCAGAAAAATTTGCGGGGTGGGCCGAACCCTCCCGTGGTGGCGAGCGTACCCATAATGGATATAGACCAGCCGCACCCGGCTTCTGGTACGGACCCTCTTGCGAGTGGGCCGCCGTCGGAAGTTCGTGCGGGTAGTGCCCAGCCGAGTCCCAACAACGCGGTGGAACCGACCGATGAAGATTTGCTGCAACGGTTCTGCTCGGCTGCAGACGGACAGGCCTATGAGGTGCTCGTCCGACGCTATGAGCAGGAACTCTTCAGTTATCTGCGGCGTTATCTCGGCAGCGCCGAAATGGCCGAGGACGTCTTCCAAGCAACCTTTTTGCAGGTCTACCTCAAGCGGGAGCGATTTGAGCAGGGGCGGCGGTTCCGGCCGTGGCTCTACACGATTGCAACGAATCAGGCGATTGATGCCCAGCGAAGGAATCGCCGGCATCGGATGGTCAGTCTCGACCATAAGACGAGCGATGATGAGGTGGGCGGGCTAATGGAGATTGTCTCGGCGGACGGGCCGACAGCCATCGAGCAATTGGAGGATGAGGAGGCCAAGGAATGGGTGCGAACAGCGGTGGACAATCTGCCGGAGACGCTTCGAGCAGCATTGATTCTGGTCTATCACCAGGGGATGAAATATCGCGAGGCGGCGGATGTCCTTGGTATTCCGGTTGGTACCGTGAAGAGCCGGCTGCATGCGGCATTACTCAGACTCAATCAGGCCTGGTCAACGTCGGGTGGCGCGGAGGTGCGACCATGACAACGCCAAAGAGTCAATGCCCGTCCCCCATTCAATTCCGTGAAGAGCCCGCTGGTGGGGCCGGAGCATTCCGAAACAAGAGGGTCGGCTCATGCGTCACGATCTGATCGGCTATCTGCTCGATAGCCTTGAAGAAGACGAGCGGCTGTCGATAGAGGCGGCGCGGAAAGACACCGAGGCGGCGGTGATCATTGACGAACAGCTGTCGCTGTTACGTCGGGCGATACAGCCGCTCGAGCATGAGCGACAGATGTCGGCTGCCCCGGTCGGTCTTGCCGATCGTACGCTTGCCGCCGTGCGGCAGACTGATGTTCCCGTGCTTACGCCGGCTGATGAGGCGGTTGTTCCGCTGCGGCCCCGGGTCTGGCTTGATCGATTTATCATGGCGGCGGCTGCGGTGGCGGCGGTTGTCCTGGTAGCGCCACTGCTCTTTGAAGCGGTTCAGGATTCCCGCGCCCGGCGTGCCGAGTACAATCTGCAGCGAATGGGGGAGGCACTTCAGGGCTACGCTGATTCGCAGCGAGTCTTTCCCTCGCCGCCCAGCGAAGGGCCACTGTCGCGGGCCGGCCTCTTTGCCCCGACACTGGTTTCTGCACAGCGAATCAAGCCCGACGATGGCCTGCTCGTCTACCCCGGCTCAGCGCTCGACCGTGAAGGTGGGTTCCGGATTCCCAGCCGAGAAGAAGTTGAGGCGACCATCGGCAGTGAGGATTTCGATCGCATCATGGAACGCATGAGTGGTGACTATGGTTACACCCTCAGCCATCGTGATGCCGCCGGCGTCCTCCAGCCGATCGGCGACCTTCGCAGGGGGCATCATCCACTAATGGCCGACGCGCCTGACGCCACGGGCCAGCGCAGCGGCAATCACCCGAAAGGGGCTCACCACATTCTCTATGAAGATGGGCGGGTGAAGACGATTTGGATCGAGGGTGACGACCTCGACCCACTTCATCGTGATGACCATCTCTACCGTAACCACGACGGCAAGATTGCCGCTGGCACTGACGCCGAAGATGCGGTGATCGGTGACTCACACCACCAGCCGTGACCGCTCGTGCGGCCTTTGTGGACGCACCGCAGAATCAATTCGTCGACTGTTATCGGCCGACGAGATCCCGAGCGGCAGCAGCCACTGCCTCAGCAGTGATGCCAAAATGTTCAAAGAGCTGCTGGGCGGGGGCGGATGCTCCGAAGCCCTCCATGCCGATGAATCGGCCCCGCTCACCGAGCCAGCGTTCCCAGCCAAAGCCACAGGCTGCTTCGCAGGCAACCCGGTTGGTGACGGCAGCCGGCAGCACCTGCTCGCGGTAGCTGGCGGCTTGGGCGGCAAAGAGATCCCAGCAGGGCAGACTGACCACCCGGGTCTTGATGCCAGCTGCTTCCAGCGTCTCGGCAGCGGTCAGGCAGCTATGCACCTCGCTGCCGGTGCCGATCAGAATGCAGTCTGGGTGACCACCACCGGTGGCTTCCTTGAGAATGTAACCGCCGCGAGCGACTCCTTCGGCTCCACCGAGGCTGGTGCGATCAAGCGTCGGCAGGTTCTGCCGTGACAGTACCATGACGGCTGGCCGGTCGGTTCGCTTGAGGGCCACACGGTAGGCCTCGGCCACCTCGTTCGCATCTGCCGGCCGAAAGACCGACAAGCCGGGTACTGCGCGGGCGCTGGCCAACTGTTCGATTGGCTGATGGGTAGGACCATCTTCGCCGAGGCCGATCGAGTCGTGGGTAAGCACATAGATCACTCCAAGGTCACCGAGTGCAGAGAGCCTCAGCGACGGCTTGAGGTAGTCGAAGAAGACAAAGAAGGTGGCGGTGTAGGGCCGCAAGCCGGAGAGTGCCATGCCGTTGGCGGCGGCAGCCATCGCATGCTCACGAATACCAAAATGAAAATTCCGGCCCGCCGGGTTATCGGGGCCAAAGTCACCCGCGTCTGGAATCAGTGTCATGGTAGAGGGGGCCAGATCAGCTGATCCACCGAGGAACCAGGGAATGACGTCGCTGAGGGCCTGCAATACCTTGCCGGATGAAACCCGACTTGCGAGTCCCTTGGCGTCGGCGGGAAAACTCGGAATGGCTGTATCCCAATCCTTTGGCAGACCGCCGGCGAGTAGGCAGTCAAGTTCGGAGATGGTCTCGGGGGCAGCTTTCTTGGCTGCCTCATAGGCGTCCTGCCAGGCAGCTTGGGCGGCGGCACCGCGACTGCCGAGGGTGGTAGCAAAGCGTTTCGGTACTTCGGTCGGCACATGAAAGGGCTCGGCGACCGGCCAGCCATAGGCTTCTTTCGCGCCGCTGACCTCGTCCGGCCCCAGCGGTGCGCCGTGGGAAGAATGGGAACCGGCCTTTGTCGGTGCCCCGTAGCCGATCACGCTTTTGACGATGATGAGTGTGGGCCTTTCTGCCTCTTCCTTGAAGCAATTGAGTGCCCGGCCGATTGCTGCTGTGTCGTTGGCGTCGGCAACCCGTTCAACTCGCCAGCCGAGTCCCTCAATCCGTCGGCCGACATCTTCGCTGAAGGCTAGGTCGGTCTCACCTTCGATGGTGATGGCATTGTCGTCGTAGACCCAGCAGAGGTTTGCCAGTTTGAGGTGGCCGGCCAGGGAGGCCGCTTCACAGGCCACTCCCTCCATCAGGTCGCCGTCACTGCACAGCACATAGGTGTCATAGTCGAACAGGTTCGATTCGGGCTGGTTGAAGCTGGCCCCCAGCCACCGCGAGGCAATCGCCATGCCAACGGAGTTGCCGCAGCCCTGTCCCAGCGGTCCGGTCGTTGTTTCGACGCCGACGGTGAGGTGGTGCTCAGGATGGCCCGCACAGCGGCTGCCGAGTTGGCGGAACTGCTTGATGCAATCGAGGCTGACAGCTGGCTGATCGTGCCCAGTCTTGTTAGGGCCAGCCTGTCGGATGCCAGCCAAGTGAATCAGGCTGTAGAGCAGCATCGAGGCATGGCCGCAGGAGAGCACGAATCGGTCGCGATTGGGCCAGTGAGGGTTGAGCGGGTCGTAGCGAAGAAAATCCTTCCAGATCGTGTAGGCCACTGGTGCGAGTGCCATCGGCGTACCAGGGTGTCCACTCTTGGCCGCCTCAACCCCATCCATGGAAAGCGTTCGGATGGTGTCGATGGCAAGGCGGTCAAGGTCGGGACTGACGGAGGCGACGGAACTGGACATGGGGGCCTTTCGAAGACTCTCGCTGGAAGGGGGGCGCTGGCCGCTGACTGTTTTCGGCCAGAGGGCTGGTGGTTGCCAGCCTCGTGAAGAATTTGAGTGTAGCAGATGGCGGGCGGCTGCTTATGGCTCGGCGAGGTGGTTGCGGTATGCCTCATCGAGCTGTTCGGGCGAGCGATTGCAGAGTTTCCAGAGCGAGTCAGGTTGGGCGGTGCCCCGATAGATCAGCCGAAGGTAGTCGATAAAGGCATCACGAAACCGCGCTTCCTCGCCGTTAAGAAAAAAGTCGGCAAGTCCCGCGATCTGGCTGTAGATCTGCGGCAGTCGCGGGTCGCGCTGGAGGTCAAGCCGGCCGAGTTCACAGAGCTCTTGCAGCGGAACAAAAAAGCCATCTTCAAACAGGCGTTCACGGGCGGCCGGTACTCTTCCCGTGCTGCGACCACCGAGTGAGTAGCCAAAAGCAGTCGGCTCCAGGCTTTCCATGTAGCAGGCGACCGCCTCGAGGGCCCACATTCCACATTGCTCGCCCGCCAGACGGTTTGTCCACCTGCTCTCAGCGAACAACTGGTGGGTCGCTTCATGTTCAATGGTTCGGGCCGGAGGCTCATCGCCCTGAAAAAACCAGGCTGTTTTGGTCGGTGTCCAGTAGATGCCCAGTGTCTGGGCAATGCGGGGCTCCAGCCGCTGTAATTCGTCGATGTACTGCTGCCGATTGGCCAGCAGGACGGCAGCGAAGGAAGAGCTCGGTCGTGGCTTTCGGTGACCGGAAAGTCGTTGCTTCAGTTCTGTTGGCTCGACAGCGAAGCCGCCAAACGCCTGCAGCCAGACCAGGCGAGTCTGTTCCAGTCGACCGGCCAGTTCCGCTGCTGCCGGCAGCTCCGCCGTCGACCGGATTTCCCAATGGTCTGATGCAAAGGTCAAAGCCTGCGAAAGCGGAAGAGGGCTGTTTGCATCAGTCTGCAGGGATTGAGCAGTGCGTCCCTGCTGCTGGCCCCTTGAAAGCCAGCCCTCGGTCGCCGAGTAGATCTTGCCACGGTCCAGGTGACGGGCAACGTTTGGCCAGGTCCATTGCCCGTCGTTTTCGACATACCCCAGGCCAGCCCGGGCCTGAGCGTGGTCAGGGTTCTCCCGCAGAACCCGGGCGAGCAATCGCATAGCCTCGGTTGCCGAAGCAGGTTTCTCAGAGCTGGAAGGCCGCTCGAGTGCGGCGACTGCTTGTTGGAAGAGCAGGTCAGCCCGTTGCCGGCGGAGGTAGACAAAGCGTTGCCAGACAGGTTCAGCAGCAGCTGGCAGCCAAACAGGAGCCGACAAGTCCGCAGCAATCGTAACAATGACCTGCCGATCGAAGGCGGCCGATTCGTCGGGGAGGGGCCAACGCTCGATCAGGCGGGCCAGTTGTTCGCATGTCTGGCGAGCATCGGTGATCAACGGTGGGGCAGCCTGCCGCCAGGAGTCTCTGAGCGAAACGGCTGCCGTCGGTTCATCGGCCGCTGCATTCGAGCAGCATCTGCCTAAGCCGACGCCCATCAGGCAAAGCAGCACTGCCAGCCACTCGTGGAAAAAGGCCATGGATGGCTTTTTCCAAATACAACTCTCCCCGCCGCTGGATGCGGCGGCAGTGCCAGAGGAAAAACCTTGGCTTTTTCCTCTGGCACCCTTTTGGAAAAAGGCCATGGATGGCTTTTTCCAAATACAACTAGTCCTCTTTGTCAAAGGCGGCATCGAATTGACGATTGCTCGGAGCGAAGTCGAGGTTGTGCACAAATTCGCAGGCCTCGGCGGCACCATGCTCGCGATCCATTCCGCAATCTTCCCATTCAACCGATAGCGGGCCGTCATAGCCGATTTCATTGAGAGCCCGGATGATCTCCTCAAAGTCGACACCTCCACGGCCCGGCGAGCGGAAGTCCCAGCCTCGGCGGGGATCGCCGAAGTTGAGGTGACTGGCGAGGATGCCCGAGCGGCCATTGAGCAGGACGACTGCATCTTTGACATGGACGTGATAGATCCGATCTCGAAAGCTGCGGATGAAGTCGACAGAACTGACGCCCTGCCAGTGCAGGTGGCTGGGGTCGAAATTGAAACCGAATTCTTCGCGGTGACCAAGGGCTTCAAGAGCCCGTTGTGCAGTCTCGATATCGAAGGCAATTTCAGTCGGATGAACCTCCAATGCGAAGCGAACGCCACATTCGGCGAAGACATCGAGGATCGGGTTCCAGCGGTCGGCGAACAACTTGAAACCGTCGGCAATCATCGACTCTGGTACTGGCGGGAATGAATAAAGCAGGTGCCAGATGCTCGATCCCGTGAATCCATTGACAACCGAGACACCAAGTTTCTGGGCAGCCCGAGCGGTTTGCTTGATTTCTTCGGCAGCCCGTTCATTGACACCTGCAGGATCCCCATCGCCCCAGACTGCCGGAGGCAGAATTGCTTTGTGCCGTTCATCGATCCGGTCGCAGACAGCCTGTCCAACCAGGTGGCAGGAGATGGCATGAACGGA
>CAZKSP010000014.1:5959-22134 GCA_964555385.1 uncultured Chitinophagaceae bacterium | reverse complement strand
CTGTCGGGCAGCCTTGGGCGTAATCAGTTCGTCTTCTTGGACGACCACTTCGTTGGTGATCGGGTTGGCAATATTGGTCCGGCTGACACGGCCACGAATGCTGTCGGCCAGATTCACCTCGACCTTTTCGCCTCGGTAGATGACGGTCTTCTCAATGCCCTGCGTGGTACCGCAGTCGTGCATTGTTACCACCACGTTTTGGGCCACGTCTGCCAGTTTCCGGGTCAGGTAGCCCGAGTCGGCTGTCTTCAACGCCGTATCAGCGAGCCCCTTTCGGGCACCGTGGGTAGAGCTGAAATACTCAAGTACCGTCAGTCCCTCGCGGAAGTTCGCCTTGATCGGCGTTTCGATGATCTTGCCCGAAGGCTTTGCCATCAGCCCTCGCATGCCGGCCAGCTGGCGAATCTGCTCGACACCACCTCGAGCTCCTGAGTGGGCCATGAGGTAGATCGGATTGACATAGCCACTTCGGCGGGCATCCCGAGCATCGGTGTCCTGCTCAAGTTCAGCCATCATCTCCTTGGTGATTTGCTCGCGAGCATGGGTCCAAGTGTCGAGCACCTGGTTATACCGCTCGCCGTCCGTAATCACGCCTCGCTGGTAGAGCTTGAGGATTTTCAACACCGCTTTCTCGGCGTCCCCGATGATTTTGAGTTTGCTTTCAGGAGTGATCAGGTCATCGGTCGCGAACGACAGTCCGCTACGGGTGCTCCAACTAAACCCAACGCGGTTCATGTTATCGAGCAGATCGATCGTCTTGCGACGGCCCAACAGCTGGTAACAGTCAGAGATGACGCGGGCCAATTCGCTCGACCGCATCGGAATGTTGTAAAAGAGCATGCCTTCTGGCAGGATCGAATTAAACAGCACGCGGCCGGCCGTCGTCTCAATAACCGCGCCAGGTTCGGAGTTTGAGTCATCGTCCGTCTTGAGCTGTCGATTTGCAGGCAGCTTTACTTTGATCTTCGCATGCGTGTCGACTTTCCCCAGGGAATGGGCAAGCTCGACTTCGGCAAAGTTTCTGAATGCCATCCCCTCGCCGCGTCGACCCGGCACCGACATCGTCAGGTAATAGCAACCCATCACCACGTCCTGTGACGGCGAGATAATCGGGGCGCCGTTGGCGGGGCTGAAGATGTTGTTGGTTGCCAGCATCAGGGTGTGCGCCTCAACCTGGGCTTCGATCGACAACGGCAGATGAACTGCCATCTGGTCGCCGTCAAAGTCGGCGTTGAAGCCCTTGCAGACGAGGGGATGCAGTTTGATGGCATGGCCTTCAACCAAGACCGGTTCAAAGGCCTGAATCCCCATTCGGTGCAGGGTGGGAGCACGATTCAGGAGGACCGGGTGGTTATGAATGACCTCTTCGAGAATGTCCCAGACCTCGGCATCCTTTCGCTCGAGCATCTTTTTGGCACTCTTGATCGTGTCGGCATGCCCAAGGTCCTTGAGTCGACGGATGATGAAAGGCTGGTAAAGCTCCAGGGCGATCTTCTTCGGCAGGCCGCACTGATGGAGCCGCAGAGTGGGGCCGACGACGATCACACTTCGGGCCGAGTAATCGACTCGCTTGCCCAGCAGGTTCTCTCGGAATCGGCCCTGCTTACCCTTAATCATGTCCGTCAGGCTCTTGAGCGGCCTGTTGCTGGAAGCGAGCACGGGCCGCTTGCAGCGATTGTTGTCAAAGAGGGCATCGACCGATTGTTGGAGCATCCGCTTTTCGTTGCGGATAATCACCTCAGGGGCATTGAGATCGACCAGCTTCTTCAGCCGATTGTTTCGGTTGATAATCCGGCGATAGAGGTCGTTAAGGTCACTGGTGGCAAAGTTGCCGCTGTCAAGCATCACGAGAGGCCGCAGATCGGGCGGGATCACTGGGATCACATCCAGCACCATCCACTCGGGCTTGTTCTCGCTGTCACGGATCGCCTCGACAATCTTGAGCCGATTCACCAGGTCCTTCTTCTTTTGCTTTGAACCGGTGGTGGCGAGTTCCTCGCGCAATTCCTTCGACAGTTCAACCAGTTCAAGGCCAAGCAGCAGTTTGCGAACCGCCTCGGCACCCATTTCAGCTTCGAATGCAGTTTCGCCGTACTCCTCGCGGGCCTGGCGGCATTCCTCCTCGGACAGCAGTTGCTGCTTCTTCAGCGGGGTGTCCTTGGGGTCGAGTACGACGTAGTCCTGGAAGTAGATCACTTTCTCCAGGCTGGTCGTCTTCATGTCGAGCAAGGCACCAAGCCGGCTGGGCATTGCCTTGAAGAACCAGATATGAACGACGGGCGCGGCCAGTTCAATATGGCCCATTCGCTTGCGGCGAACCCGGCTGTGGGTGACCTTGACGCCACAGCGATCGCAGATCATCCCCTTGTATTTCATGCCGCGGTACTTGCCGCAGGAACACTCCCAGTCTTTCTCCGGGCCAAAGATTTTTTCGCACATCAGGCCATCCTTTTCGGGACGGTAGGTGCGATAGTTGATCGTCTCGGGCTTCTTTACTTCGCCGAAGGACCAACTGCGGATGTCGTGGGGACGCGCCAGGCTGATCTTGACGGCCGAGTAGTCATTGACGCGATCGTAGGTGGCTTCACCGATGCTCACGGAGAGATCTCCCTGGGAAAATAATGCTGGGGTCGGCGGGCGGATGGACTGGTGGAAACGGAAATGAACGGTTGCCAGGCAACATGGCCTGGCTAACCGGTGGTTTAAAGGGCATTACACCCGACGCTTTTCAAGCTGCATGTTGAGGGCGAGGCCTCGGATTTCATTGGTCAGGACGTCAAAGCTTGCTGGCGTGCCAGCCTCGAGCGTGTTTTCGCCTTTGACCATGCTCTCATAGATCTTTGTCCGGCCCTCAACGTCATCACTCTTGACGGTGAGGAGTTCCTGCAGAATGTAGGCTGCTCCGTAAGCCTCAAGTGCCCAGACTTCCATCTCACCAAACCGCTGGCCGCCGAAGCGGGCCTTTCCGCCGAGTGGCTGCTGGGTGATGAG
The DNA here is from genome assembly GCA_964555385.1 of uncultured Chitinophagaceae bacterium. GTDB lineage: Bacteria > Planctomycetota > Planctomycetia > Pirellulales > UBA1268 > UBA1268. The sequence goes on along the minus strand of CAZKSP010000014.1, from coordinate 19,143 downwards.
TGAGTAGGGGCCGGTCGAGCGGGCATGAACCTTGTCGTCGACGAGATGGTGCAGCTTCAGCATGTAGATGTAGCCAACAGTCGTCTCTTGCTCGAGAGGTTCACCGGTGCGGCCGTCGAACAACTGGGCCTTGCCGTGCGAGGGCAACCCGGCATCGGCAAGCATCTGGTTGATCTCCTCCTCGCTTGCACCATCAAAGACCGGCGTGACGGCCTGGAATCCAAGTATCTTGCCGGCCCAGCCGAGGTGGGTTTCCAGAATCTGGCCGACGTTCATTCGGCTTGGTACACCGAGCGGGTTGAGCATGATCTGCACCGGGGTGCCATCGGCCAGGAAGGGCATGTCCTCTTTCGGCAGAATCTTGGCAATCACACCCTTGTTGCCGTGGCGGCCAGCCATTTTGTCACCAACGGAGATCACCCGTTTTGCGGCGACATAGACCTTCACCATCTGGAGCACACCGGGACGAAGTTCGTCGCCCCGCTTCATGCTGTTGAGCCGACGCTCCTTGGCATCAATTGCCTCCTCAACGGCAGGCCAGAGGGTCTTGTAAAGCTTTTCAATATCGGCCTTCCGCTGCGGTGACCGGACATCGAGTTCTTCAAGGTTGAAGGCGGCAGCCCGTTCTGCGACCGCTTTGTGATCCTGATTGCGGACCAGCGGGCTGCCATCGGCAGCAGCCAATGGCTTTTGCAGGATCTTTTCGATTTCAGCTACCAGCCCGCCAAAGGCCTCGGCAATCAGCAGGTTGCCCTCAGTTTCAGCATCCTTGACCCGCTTCTGGAAGTCTCGCCGCTCCTCCTCTGACAGGCTCATCTGCCGAGCAAATTTTTCGGTGGCGATGACGATGCCTTCAACGCCTGAGGGAACCTCGAGTGAATCATTCTTCACATCCTCGCCGGCCCGTCCAAAAATTGCATGCAGCAGTTTTTCTTCTGGGGTCAGTTCCGTTTTGCTCTTCGGCGAGACCTTGCCCACCAGAATGTCGCCGGGGCGGACATAGGTGCCGATTCGGACGATGCCGCCCTCATCCAGATTATGCAGGGCCCGCTCGCCGACATTGGGAATGTCACGCGTGAACTCTTCCCGACCCAACTTCGTGTCACGGATTTCGATGTCGTACTCTTCGATGTGGATCGATGTGTAGACATCAGCCTCAACAAGTTCTTCGCTGATAATGATCGCATCTTCAAAGTTGAAGCCGTCCCATGCCATGAAGCCGACGAGCACGTTTCGGCCCAGGGCCAATTCGCCCCTGTGAGTCGCGGCACCGTCAGCAATTACTTCGCCCTTCTCGACCTTCTGGCCAAGTTGCACAATCGGCTTTTGGTTTTGGCAGGTCCGCTCGTTGAGGCCGACATATTTCCGCAGCTTATAAATGTCACTGCCATTGATCTCAATTGATTCGGCATCGACATAGGTGACGGTGCCCTTCCGGGCAGCCCGCACCAGCAGGCCGGAGTTGGTCGCCACATCACGCTCCATTCCGGTGGCCACAATCGGGGGTTCGGCCACCAGCAACGGAACTGCCTGCCGCTGCATATTCGATCCCATCAATGCCCGGTTGGCGTCATCGTGCTCAAGGAAGGGAATGAGCCCGGCTGAGACGCCCACCATTTGGCTGGGGGCAACGTCGATGTATTCAATCTTGTCAGCGGGGACGAGCACGAAGTCGCCACGATGGCGGGCCACGATGGTCTCGCCGTGCACTTTCCCGTCGGTGACGGGTGCGTCGGCTGGCGCCAGATAGGCTTCGTGCTCTTCGTCGGCACGCAGCCAGACGACGTCATCGAGGAGTTTGCCCTTCGAGACCTTGCGGTAAGGGGTCACCAGAAATCCATACGAGTCCACGCCGGAATAGATGGCCAGGCTTGAGATCAGGCCGATGTTCGTGCCTTCCGGTGTCTCAATCGGACAAATCCGCCCGTAGTGCGAGATGTGTACATCGCGAACCTCAAAGCCAGCGCGTTTCCGGTTCAGGCCACCTGGTCCCAGCGCCGACAGGCGTCGCTCGTGAGTGAGCATCGAAAGCGGGTTGGTCTGGTCAACGACCTGCGAGAGTTCGCCACGCCCGAAAAAGTATTCAATTGCGGCCGAGATGCTTTTGGGGTTGATGAGGGACCGTGGGGTCATCTCCGCAACGTCCTTGAGGCTCATCCGCTCCTGCACGGTTCGCCGCAGTTTCAAAAATCCCTTCCGAAGTTCATCACTTGCAAGCTCATCAATGGTTCGCAGCCGGCGATTTCCGAGATGGTCGATGTCGTCAACTTCCACCGACTCATTTTCACTGTCCATCAGTTCGAGGATGTAACGGATGGCTGCCACGAGATCATCGGCTCGCAGGGTCATCTCGGTCTCAGGAACCGACAGCCCCAATTTACGATTGATCCGGAACCGGCCGACACGTCCCAATCGGTACCGGTTCGTGTCCTTGAATTTTTCATCAAACAGCGTGATTGCTTTATCGAGCGCCGCTGGGTTGCCTGGCCGGAGCCGCTGATAGATCCGAATCAAAGCATCTTGATGACTCGGCGCGACTGCGGTCCGCTTCCGGGCCTCGTCAGCATCTTCACGGAGGCTGTTTTCAATGAGTGGCAGCCTGTTCGGCCTATTCCCCTCGATCACCTCCACCGCTTTCAGGCCGGAGGTGCAGATGAGTTCCGACTTGTCGCGGCTGATGGTGCATCCTGCTTCGACGATAATCTCGCCGGCTCGGTCGCTTCCCTTTGGATAGACGATATCGTCGGCGGCAATCTTGCCTTCGAGCTTGGCAACGCTGCGACCGCCAGCAACTTTTTCAACCTTTGTTTTATTGAATAGTTTTAGAATGTCGGCGTCGCTGTTGAGCTTCGGGTCCATTGCCCGGAGCAGCGTCAGGGCCGAGAACTTTCCGCTCTGATCGATCCGAACCTGGAGCGTATCCTTCTTCGAGATATTGAGTTCAATCCAGCTGCCGCGTTCAGGAATGATCCGGCAGTTGTACGTTTTCCTGTCGGTCGACTCAGTGTCAGCAACAAAATCGATACCGGGTGATCGGTGCAGCTGACTAACAACGACTCGCTCAGCACCGTTGATGATGAACTCACCCCCGCCCATCATGATGGGGACGTCACCGAGATAGACCTCTTCCTCAATGGGCTGCTCACGGATCAGCCGAAGCCAAACCCGCAAGGGTCGGCCATAGGTGAGCCGCAACTGGCGACATTCATCGGGAGCATACCGCGGCTTACCGAGCTCGTACCGCACGTACTCCAACCGTACAGTCTTGTCGTAACTCTCGATCGGGAAGATTTCCTGAAGCACCCCTTCGATGCCCTGATCCTTCCGCTTGCTGTGCGGAACGTCGAGCTGCAGGAAGGCGTCGTAGAACCGTGTCTGAATCTCGGTCAGATCAGGAATCGAATGGCTGCTGCGATTGCTGCCGAAGGCACGGATTTCGGTGGGCTGGAGTCGGCGAACAGCGCTAGTTGCCATGTGACAGGGCACTCCTCGGGGAGAATGGGATGCGGCGGGATTCAGAGGGAACGACAAAGAGCCGTTGGGATCCCTCGAAGCGAACTGCAGGTACGATCAGACCAGCCGTTCGCTAAAGGACGGCTACAGATTCAAGGTGGACCCGGTAGAATCACCCGGGACTCGGAGCGAGGACAACAAGAGACAGGCTGGCTGGGGTGCGACACACGCAAAAACTATACCATTTGCCAGCCAAGCCGCCAAGAGCCTGGCTGGCAAACAGCCCCAGCAGCTATTTCTACTTGATTGAGACCTTGGCTCCAGCTTCCTCGAGCTCCTTCTGGAGCTTTTCGGCGTCTTCTTTCGAGATGCCTTCCTTGACCTTGCTGGGGACTCCCTCCACCAGGTCCTTCGCCTCTTTGAGGCCCAGGCCCGTAGCTCCCCGCACGACTTTGATGACGCCGATCTTCTGATCGCCGAACGACTCGAGTACGACATCGAACTCGGTCTTCTCAGCGGCAGCCTCTCCACCGCCTTCGCCGCCACCAGCACCGCCACCAGCAGCGACCATCACAGCACCGCCGGCGGCCGGCTTGATACCGTGGACCTCGTCAAGATAGTCCGACAGTTCCTTCGCCGCCTTGAGCGTCAGGCCGACGATGCGATCTCCGAGTTCCTTCGTGTCTGCAGAAAATTCCCGGGTTGACTCTGTTGCTTCAGCCGTTGCCATTGATCGCGATCCTTTCCCTCGAGAAACCGGTGCTGGTGACCACACCGAAATGATGAAACTGCCTGTTTGTTACTTCTACTGAGTTTTTGCTATCTGCCGTTTAGCACTCACTTCCAGCAACATGACCATGCTGCCAGAAGTATCTGCTTTTGTCCGTGGGCCACTACCTTCATCCCGCAAGCTAGGTTTTCGGTGGGCCTCATGGCGTGACTTCCAGAAAGCGGAAGCCTTTTGTCATACCATGAATTTTTTTGCTGCCTAGCCCCAAAAGTTTTGGACTTGACATTTTTTACCAGAAGCGGATTCCGACGGAGCGGAACCGGCTTACGCTGCCCCTCTAGGCAGCCGAGTCGCCCTCCACTTTTTCCAGGTCGTCGATCCTGCTGGCGAGTTGGCCGGCAAGGTTGGCCCCTCCCGCAAGAAGTTGGCCGGAAAGCGTCGCTCCCAGTGAGCAGAGCTGGCCTGAGAGAATTGAGAGCTGTTCAGCTCGCGAGGGCCACTTGGCGACTCGTTTGAGGTCTGCGGCCGCAAGCTTGGCACCATCCATAGCCCCGCCCTGGCATTCAAAGCCGGCAAAGTCAGGGAGGCCCGTGATGCGGTCCAGTTCCTTCGCGAGGTCGACGATATCTTCGCCACCCCAGCAGACCGCAAGCATTCCAGCCTGACCCTCGAAGGCGGGAGCCAGCGGCGTGTCAGCCAACGCCCGGCGAGCCAGGTTGTTCCGAATCAGTTGCAGGTTGATGTTCTTCTTTCGCAACGCCAGCCGCAGTTCGGTCGTGCTCTGAGCATCAAGCGTTCCCAGGCTGACGAGAAAAACCTCTCCAACTTCATCCAGCCGTGAGCGGAGGGTCTGCATCATCAGGTCTTTGACAAGTTTGCTCATCGTCTCTGTGGGTTGGTTGAGGGAGGGAAAGAAAGTCTAGGAGGGCACGCAGTGATCAGGCCGCCACCATCACTCCGGGTGACATCGTGGCAGAGATCGCGACTGTCTTGATGTACTGGCCACGAACGGCCGTCGGCTGCATTGAACGAATGTGATCGATGAAGGCGTTGATGTTGTCGGCGAGTTTCTCGGCATCAAAGCTTGCCTTACCGACGGCCGCGTGAACGATGCCGGTTGGATCATTCCGAAATTCAACCTTGCCCGCCTTATATTCCTTCACCGTCTTGGAAACATCGGCCGTTACGGTTCCGGCTCGTGGGCTCGGCATGAGGCCTCGAGGACCAAGGATTTTCCCCAAAGGACCAACCAGTCCCATCATGTCGGGTGCAGCGATGCAGACATCGAAGTCCGTCCAGCCACCCTTGATCTTTTTGGCAAGGTCATCGCCTCCGACTTCCTCGGCACCTGCGGCCCGGGCATCATCGGCGAGGTCGCCTTTGGCAAACACTACCACCCGTTTGCTTTTACCGATCCCGTGCGGCAGAACGATCGAGCCACGAACAATCTGATCGGCCTGTTTGGGGTCGATGCCCAAGCGAACATGAATCTCCACCGTCTGATCGAATTTGGTGGGTGGAAATTTCTTCAGTGCCGCAACCGCATCCGCCACGGGCAGTGGGGTGTCGTCCGCGGGTTTCACGGCCTGGGCGGCTTTCATCCGTTTTGTGAGTGGCACGGCTGGTTTTCCTGGCGTTGAATTCGAGTGAAATAAATGTCGGTTTGTCAGACAGAGGCCGCCCTGGGGGGGCGGGGCAGACGAGCCCCGAAGTATGGCGGATGATGGCAGGTTTTCAACCTTCGACCGTGATACCCATGCTCCGGGCGGTCCCTTCAATCATTCTGCGGGCATGCTCGTCATCCCGGGCCTGAAGGTCGGCAGCCTTCATCTTCACGATTTCGTCAAGTTGGGCCACTGTCACTTTGCCAACCTTTGTCTTATTGGGCACGCCCGACCCCTTGGCCAGACCGGCAGCCTTTTTCAGCAGGGCGGCGGCTGGGGGGCTTTTGGTGACAAAATCGAACGATCTGTCGTTGTAGACCGTGACAACGACCGGAATCGGCATGCCACCGGCGTCTTTTGTTTTGTCATTAAACTGCTGGACAAACTGGCCCAGATTGATGCCGAATCGGCCGAGAGACGTACCGACCGGGGGGGCTGGAGTCGCCTGCCCGCCGGGAACCTGAAATTTAGCCTGTCCGGTCACCTGTTTTGCCATCGTTGGCTCCTTCAATCGGTCGCTGTGGAGAGCCTCACATCATGCCCTGAAAATCGTGATTGTCAAAGGCCCGGTGAAATGCGAGCAGTTTTTTCAGCTGCGCTGTCAAGCCAGCACGTCAGCCGCCGACCTCCAAGGCCGGCCCACCAGTTCTCGCCGGGGGGCTCAGCGGCAGATTTCCGGCGTAACAGCTGGCGGTAGGGCGTCCGGAAGCCAACCGTGGCCGCAGCCGGATTTTTGGCTGCTGCCACCGGGTAATCAATCCGTTTTGGCCCGCGTTATCAGACCGCGATCGCCCTCAGTGAACAACGGCCACGGGGGGGTGCGTTCACGTAAACCGAGCTAAACGGTCTCGATTTGCCAGTATTCGATATCGACCGGGGTCGAGCGTCCAAAGATGCTGAGCATGACCGTGACCCGGCCGTTTGCTTCGTCGATCTGTTCGACCTCGCCTTCGAAGTTCTCGAACGTACCTTCGTTGATTTTGACGCGATCGCCCTTCTTGAAGTTGATTTTCAGCTTCGGGGTCTCTTCGGCCTTTTCTTCAACCTTGTGCAGAAGTTTGGCTACGTCTTGAGGGAGCATCGGGCTGGGCTTGCCGCCCGACCCGGTGAAGTCGCCAATGCCACCAGTCTCCCGGACGAGGAACCACGTCTCGTCGTTGAGCACCATATTTACCAGGATGTAGCCTGGGTAGAGCTTTCGCCAGACGACACGTTTCTTACCGCTCTTGAACTCGGTCACCTGCTCCTTCGGCACGACCACTTCACCGAACCAGCGATCCATCCCCTGCATCGAGATTCGTCGCAGCAAGGTGTCGCGAATGGAATCCTCACGATTGCTCTGCACCTTGAGGATGTACCAGTCCATGTCGGCGAGTGAGGGCTCGTCCTCCTCTGCCTCTTCCTCGTCGCCATCAAGCATTACCGGCTGGGCGTTCTCGCTTCCCGAAAATGGGTCGTCAAGTTCAACAGGGCCGTCATCATCGGCCTCGTCATCCAGATCAGCAGCTGATTCTCGATGTTCGGCGTCGTTCGCCAAAGCGGCTGTCTGATCAGGCTCACGTAATGAGGCCTCAGCTGGCTGGCTGGGGGCTGGGGCTGAAACTTCAGCGGCGGCCGAAGGATCACTGTCAGCCTGGTCAGTCGAAGATAGGTCGTCGTGTTCTTGCATCGGCATCAGGAGGGGTCGCTGGAGCCTCGGGGAGAGTATGTCAACAGTGGTCGTCAGCCCTGCAGGGCTCGTAGCACAAACCACCAAAAGAGATCGTACACGGCAAGGATACCGGCCAAAACGAAGATCATGAAAATGATCACGATGGAACTGCGAATGACCTCGTCGCGGGTTGGCCACGACACCTTGGTCATCTCGGTTTCCACCGCAATCAAGAAGTCAGCGACGGCGGGTGTCTGAACAATTCGAAACGCCAGCCAGATCCCGGCCGCCATCAGCAGCCCCGGTACCAAAAATCGTACCAGGCCCAGTTCGTCACCAAACGAACTGCTGGCGTCGCCACCCAGCCAAAGCGGAAGAACCTGCGCCAGCCGCCAAACGCCCAGCCCGATGGCCAGACTCACGGCCGCAAAGGTCACCTGCCTGGTGACCCGGCCTTGCTGCCGCTTGTACATCGAAAAACTCAAGAGGCCGCCCCAAAACGATGCGGCCCGTTGTTGCGATCCTGCCATGCGGTTGTGCTGTCCCTGTCTGCGAAAAATGCGGTGGGTTACTGTCGTGAATCTGGTCAGCGGCTGGCGTTGATGGACTCGATAAAGCGGTGGTTGACCGGCCTCAATTTACTGTAGCGGACGGGCGGAATGACTGCGTCGCCAATCCGCCGCGGCCGATCGACAAGCAGGGGCGGCGGGAATCGAACTCGCAACCTCTGGTTTTGGAGACCAGCGCTCTGCCAATTGAGCTACACCCCTGTGCCATGCGGTGAACCGAGAGTCGTCGGTTTACCGTACGCACGGTAAGTCGGCCGTCAGCCCCAGGGGGTAGCCCGGGGCCGACGGTCCGACTATTCCGAATTAGTCAAGGATCTTGGTGACGATGCCTGAGCCAACCGTGCGGCCACCCTCACGGATGGCGAAGCGAACACCATCATCCATGGCGATCGGCACCATCAACTCCACCTCCATTTTCACGTTGTCACCAGGCGATACCATCTCAACGCCGCCCATCAGCTGGGTCGAACCGGTCACGTCAGTGGTCCGGAAGTAGAACTGAGGCCGGTACCCAGCGAAGAACGGCTTGTGACGACCACCCTCTTCCTTCGAGAGAACGTAGACCTCGCACTCGAACTTCTTGTGGGGGTTGATTGAGCCCGGCTTGGCCAGCACCTGCCCACGCTCGATGGAGTCGCGGGAGACACCTCGAAGCAGGCAGCCAACGTTGTCACCAGCCTGGCCACTGTCGAGCACCTTCTTGAACATTTCCACACCGGTGACGGTGGTCTTGTCGGCCTTTTCTTTAAGGCCGACGATCTCAACCTCGTCACCAACCTTGACCACGCCCCGCTCAATTCGACCGGTAGCAACAGTGCCGCGGCCTTCGATTGAGAAGACGTCCTCGACTGCCATCAGGAATGGCTTGTCAAGCTCGCGGGTCGGCTCGGGGATATAGCTGTCGACAGCGTCGAGCAGTTCCGAGATGCACTTGCTGGCCTCTGGGTCAGCTGGGCTGTCGTAGGCCGGCTTGCCAGCGCCACGGATAATCGGAATGTCGTCGCCCGGGTAGCCATACTTGCTGAGGAGTTCCCGAATCTCCATTTCGACGAGATCGAGCAGCTCCGGGTCGTCGACGAGGTCGACCTTGTTGAGGAACACGACCAACGCCGGCACGCCGACCTGACGAGCGAGCAGGATGTGCTCTCGCGTCTGGGGCATCGGGCCGTCTGCAGCACTCACAACCAGAATCGCACCGTCCATTTGGGCGGCTCCGGTGATCATGTTCTTGACAAAGTCGGCGTGGCCCGGGCAATCGATGTGGGCATAGTGCCGTTTGTCGGTTTCGTATTCGACGTGGCTGACTGCGATCGTCACCGTCTTGGTTTCGTCACGGACCGTGCCGCCCTTGGCGATGTCGGCGTAGCTTTTGGCGACAGCCAAGTCCTTCGCCGCCTGCACGGCGACAAGGGCACCCGTGAGCGTCGTTTTCCCGTGGTCGATGTGCCCGATCGTGCCGACGTTGACGTGGGGTTTTGTTCGCTCAAACGTATCCTTTGCCATGCTCTTTTCCTCGGCCTTTCCTCGTAGAAGGGGTGCAGGCTCCATTGCCTGCCTAATTGAAAAACAAACCGCTTGGTCAGTCCGACCGGAATCGTCCGAATCGGATTGTATCGTCAAATGCTGTGCGTGGGGACAAAACCCATTCGGTTAAAAACTGGCTGGGCTGCCGGAGAGCTGCTGATGGGACTTGAACCCATGACCTCGTCCTTACCAAGGACGCGCTCTACCACTGAGCTACAGCAGCCGATGTTTTAAGGGGAAAGGGGATTCTTGTGGTCGGGTTCAGGGGGTGGTTTGGCGCGGCGGCTGAAAAAGCGGGTAGAGGGAATCGAACCCTCGTCTTTAGCTTGGAAGGCTATTGCTCTACCATTGAGCTACACCCGCAGTTGGCCTTTCGGCTGATTCGCTGGATTGACCACCGGGAAGGACTCTTCCGCCGGCCGGCTGACTCGGAGCACGCCGACTGGCACGGGGGGTAAGTGGGGAGTGCAGGATTCGAACCTGCGAAGGCAGTGCCATCAGATTTACAGTCTGACCCCTTTGACCGCTCGGGAAACTCCCCTCCGCTTTGTCAGGTGCGTTGGTTCGGTAGCCTGTTCACCGAGACGACCCATTTGGCCGGTCCATCCGACGCTGGTCAACGGAATCGGAAGACTCCGCCACCCTACAGTTCTCCTTATTCTATATATGTCAGTTTCAGTGTTTCACTTCGGTCCGCAAAATGGACGTTTTCTTGCCGTATATCTTCATTTGTGCCGTGGGCCAGTTCCGAGCCTGGGCTCCGGCCCGTTATGCAGCCGCGAGCCGACTTCGGGCTCGGCATCGACCGAGCCTGTCTGACGGCGGGCTATCATCCAGCTGCGTCGTGAGCTAGCGGCGGGAGTCGAACCCGCAACCTGCTGATTACAAATCAGCTGCTCTGCCAATTGAGCTACGCTAGCGACCCTTCTGGACCGCGAACCGAACAAGTCTACGGTTTCGTCTGCTCCGTGCAAGACGGCTCACCTTGCAGCCCAGAAGCCGCTTGTCGCGGCCGGCCAGCTGGCTAGTCCAGCGGGCTGCGACCGGCTCGAGAGAGAGCCTTTTTGGGCCTGTATGAGGGCGAATGGGCCAGCGAGAACGCAAAAAGCTCCTCGCCAGTCACGGTCGAGATGTCATGATGGACGCTCACGAGTTCAACTCCTGAGGCCTCTTCCACGATCATTTGCAGCCTTCGCCGGCCGGTCGCGATCATGTGCGAACGCACCTGCTTGAGGAGTGACCGGCCATTCTCCTGTTCCTGGCCATTGGCAGCCATCGACGGTTGCTCGCCGTTCCCTGAGCCATCGAAGAGTGCGGCTGGAGATCGCGGCCCGCGGGGGCTGATCAGTTGCCGCTCCGCTGGGGTCAGCACGCCATTCAGCCGGACCACCAGCAGCGAACCGACCAGATGGGCATGAATGTCGCTCGGCCCCCGGCCGATGAACTCTTGCTGGAAACGGGAAATGCCGTCGCAGACAGCCGACTCGATTTCGCCTTGGGATTTCACGGAGCACCTCCGCTCGTTCAAATCGACCTCCCTGGAGAAAAGTGTGGATTGGCCACCGGCAACCGCGGCCCTGCGGTGACGCTGACCGGTGACAATTTTCAGCCCGCTGCCCCGGGGTGGAATGTGGGGCACGAATGGCTTTTTCCGCAGACGATTAACGGGTGGCCCGGGCAGTAGCTGCTGCCGCCACCGGGCTGCCGTTGAGTTCACCGTTGCAGATACGATCCCAGACCTCGCGGCGGTGGATCGGCATTCGGGTATCGGCCTCGAAGCCCAGCCGGACCCGGCCCCCCTCGATTTCCAGGACGGTGATTTCGAGCATCACTTCTAGATCCTCGGGACGCCCGATGATCACGCTTTCGCGATTCTTTCGTGTTAGTACCAACATGGTTCACCTCTTCATGGTTGACGGTCCTTCGTGACTGCGAGCAGTCGCGGGGGCTCCGTTGCCCACCGCCTCCGTTGAACTGGTTGTGAAAATGGTCTGCCTGACGGTCTGCCGCCGCATCGCCTCGGCGTGCACGTGCCAGTCGATCGGCACCCCGAAAAGCGGTGCTGGGGGGCCGAACAGATAGAGATCGATCGCCGGCCCCGTGCTGAAGGTTTTCAGCAGGCAGCCGGTCTCGAGGTCGATGTCGAGGACCCCAGCCGCCAGATCGATGCCGGTCAGGGCGGCGACGTGGTCGCGGAAGGCCGGTCGCGATTCGGTAAACAGTTCGTGGTGAAAATCCCGCACCCTGCTGCTTCCGGCCGGGTCAGCGGCCACCTCGCGCTCGATCGCCGCCAGTGACTGCTGGATGCTCACCACGATCAGCCCGGCTCCCCCGGTGACCGTGACATGCCGGGGTGGGCGGCCGAGCAGCCGCTGCTCAAAGTCGGCGGCTGCGTAGGCTACGAGGCGGCCCACCGAATCGCTGCCGTGCCGGGGGGTTGGTCGTGCTACAGGCTCAGAACGGGCCATTCCCGCAGCGTCTCGGGCGGCAAGAAGAGCGTCTTGAGTAATCGTTGGCATCGCTGGCATGGTTTGCTCCGGGGCAGGAGGCTAATAGCAGTCGCTGTCATCGCGTCGTTTCCTTCCCTGCCAGCGGGTCCGAGGACCGCATGCCGGCAGAAACAAAAACAAAAAAAGCCGGTGCGAAAGGGCAGGAGACATCCTGCCTTTTCTCACCGGCTTACGCTGCGACGGACCCTCCGGACATTGCTGTCGGACTGCCCCTCGTCTCGTCTTCCGTCGTGTTTATTTGTGGTTTGTGCCGCGTTTCCGGCCTCAACGGTGCATCATTGCCGAAGGCGGCCTTGATGAATCGCAAGCAGTCGCTCACAAACCGATGAAAGTATATTGCGCAGCCTGGGGTACGCAAGGAAGATGAGTTGCATGGGCTGAGTTTGCGGCTTCGGAGGCGTGTTCTTTTGAAGGCGGCTCGTTCCGAGACAGTTGGCTACAACCAATTGTTTCAGGATTAGGGGGTTGCAAAGAAGTTGGCAAATTTCACGCCTGCCCCCTTTGCGCTGATGCCGACTGAACCGGCTGCTGCAATCACGCTGTCATTGACCTGCACCAGCAGTTCCCGCCGAAAATAGAGCGAGAGCTGGTTGCCCTGGAGGTGAAACTCGAGCCGCCCAACGCGGCGGGGAGCCTTGTGGGCCCCGAGTTGAATCCGCTGCCCGTTCTCGTAGCGGTAGATCAGCACCATCTGTCCCTTCCGGGTAACGACCAATTCGGCACTGTAAAAAGTGTCGGGGGCGATCTGCCGGGCAATCAGCCGGGCTCGCTGTCCACCACTCCGAAGATCGACGAATGACTGCAGGGAGACGTCGGCGACCGGCTGGCTTCGCACCGTCATCGTCGAGTCCAGCTCATCGGTCGAGATTGCCGTCTGGTCAAGCACGGCAAACCCGCCCTCCTGCTGCTGCCAGACAGTGGCATCGGGTTCGGAGCTGTCCTGCACAAACCGCTCCTCCAGTGGTAAGGTCACGGTCGGCTCTGGTGTTGGCTCTGGCGTTGGCTCTGGTGTCGGTTCTGGTGTCGGTTCTGGTGTCGGAGTTCCGGCGTCCCCCAGCAGGCCGAGGGCCGCAAACGCATTCA
>CAZKSP010000014.1:0-5859 GCA_964555385.1 uncultured Chitinophagaceae bacterium | reverse complement strand
TCTGGTGTCGGAGTTCCGGCGTCCCCCAGCAGGCCGAGGGCCGCAAACGCATTCAGCCGGCCGCTGCTGGCAACTTTGCCGGACAGTTCAGCAGTTGGCGTCACTGAGTTGAGGATCGCATTGCGGATCTCCGACACCGAGATGCCGGGGTTGGCCGCTGCCAGCAGGGCGACTACGCCCGTGACGTGCGGCGCCGCCATCGAGGTGCCCGAGAGCATCCCATAGTTGCCGCCGGGCAACGTCGACTTGATCGCCAGCCCAGGGGCGGCCAGATCGACCGAGGCGACGCCGAAGTTCGAGCTGCCAGCAAGGCTACCACTGGAACTGTGTGAGCCGACCACGATCACATTGGAAAGGTCATAGCCGCCGGGATAGGCCGGGCTGAGGTCGGTGTCGCGACCGTCATTGCCCGCAGCGGCCACGAAGGTGATGCCCGCCTCGCCATGGGCCCGGATTGCTGCCTCGACCACGAGCGAGAAGTTTCCCGCTTCCCAGGAGTTGTTTGAGGCGACGATGTTGATTCCGAAGTCACGTCGCATCCGGGTGGCATAGTCGAGGGCCGCGAGCATGCCGCTGGTGTAGCCGCTCCCACGATCATCCTGAAACCGCAGGGCCATCAGCGATACCCGCGGGGCAACGCCGACTACCCCGATGCCGTTGTCGGCTACCGCACCGATCGTGCCCGCAATGTGGGTGCCGTGGCCGTAGCCGTCGAGTGGCAGGTTGTCGTCGTCAACAAAGTCCCAGCCGTGGATGTCGTCGATGAAGCCGTTGCCATCGTCATCGATGCCATTGCCGGCAATCTCACCGGGGTTTGTCCAGATGTTGCCGGCCAGATCGGGATGGTTGATGTCGATCCCTGAATCGATCACTGCGATCACTACCTCGCGGCTACCGGTCGTCAGCTGCCAAGCCTCGGCCGCAGCGATGTCGATGCCCGCCGTGCCGTAATACTGGCCAGTGTTCTCCAGTGCCCACTGGTCAGGGAACAGTGGATCGTTGACCGTTGACGGCCGGAAGATCACATCGGGCTCGACCCAGGCGACGGCCTGCTGGTCGGCAGCCCAGCCCAAGACATCGGCAGCTGAGACCCCCGGGGCGTAGAGCGCAAAGCTGCGGCGGCTGATCGCGTCCAGTTGCCAGCCGGGGCTGATTTCGACAGGCACGCTCTCGATTGTCGTGTCCCAGCGGCCAACCCAGTAGTCTTCGCGGATAGCTGGCAAGATGCCAGCATCAATGTCGGCCACCCAGTCGGGGATTGCCGCAGGGGTGGCCGTGAGGAGCTGCCGCGGTTCCAACGTTTCAGCCGCAAGGCAGGTGGGGTGAGTCCGTCGGCGAGAGCGGTGACGGATAAAACGTGTTGAAACACTGAGCCTGTCCATGGCGGCATCCCTGCGGGTTCGGAGCATTCATGCGACCGGTCCGCGTACCGTGCGGTCCGGCTGGCGGCTCGCCGGGGGAATGGCCTTTCTTCTCTCGGTCGAAAATTTCTTCCCCCAAGCAAGCTGTTGGCATCCTTGAACTGCCGCGGCTCCGAGCAAAGGCCCACGGGCTGTCGCAGGGCTGGGCCCATTGGTGCCAAGCAGTCACTAACTCTTTGGGGACCATAGGGTTTGATAGGCGGAATAATTGCTGCCAATCGCCACCCAAAATCCGCCACAGGGCCGAGTGGACACCTCCTCCAAGAAAAAAATTCATGGCGGGTTGATCCGTCAGCCGAATCAACAAACAGCCGGATCCCCACCAGCGAGGGGGTGCGGATCTGGGTGATGGAGGCTTTGGCCGGCACCTGGGCGGGAGGGATTCACGTTCCGGTGCCGGCCAGTCTTCGCTCTACCTGGCATCAGCAAACATGGGAGTCGAACGATGCGATCGCAGGGGGAAATCGAAGCGGCGATCTGTGACATCGTTACCCGATTCCAGCAGGAGTACATGGGTCGCGGGCCACGTCGGGTGCACACTCACCTTGTCGAGAACAAATTGTTCGTCCATCTCGATGGTGTGCTGACAGCTGCCGAACAGCGACTGATTGAATCAGATCACAACGGTAACAGTCGGGCGGCAGAACTGTTGAAGCAACTCCGTGGGCATCTGGTGCTGGCTGGTCGGCAGACGCTTGAGGCAATGGTGCGGGAAGCGACCGGGGCTGAGCCAATTAACGTTCATCACGACATCAGCACTGTCACAGGTGAGGAGGTGATCGTGGTCACCCTCGCCAACCCGCCAGCTTGTCGCGAAGCGGGGCGACCTGTTCGGTCGCGGCAGCGTCGGTGAGCCCTCCAAATCGGTTGTCGAGAGGCGTTCGGCGACAGGATCCGCCGGCGGCTGGAGCCGAGTATGTCCCGGTCCGGTCGTCGGCGGACTCTTGTTTCGGTGGTGACGATCGACTACGCCATGGCTCGACTGTGCTTTCGCTTTTCCACGCTGGCGCGATCTCGCGTCTGCGCAGTGCGATATTGGCAACCACCTCAACGCGGTCGTCAGAAAAATCAGTTCCCCGGCAGAAACAGTTCATGCGAAGAGACTGAATCGCCGAAACGAACACCAGGACTAACCCCTCAATAGAGGGGTTAGTTTGTGTGTTGTGGTCCGTAACCATCGCATCTGCGGTGTTTCGTTTCGAAGGGGGAGAACAGGCAATGCAAGCTAAACAATGGCATTTTTTCCAGGAGTGTTTGAGGAGTCGACACGATGGTGAGCAAAGGAACGATGAAAAAATTCTGTTCCCTCAGGCTGCTGCGATCTATCAGCTGGAATCCCCAGCCTGTTTCAGTGTGGTGTCGCGGTGGAAAAAAAACGTCCATCGCTTTTTTTCGGGACAACTCTTGATCCTGCTCGGTTGCGTCATGCAGTCCAGCTGGTGCCCTGGCCAAGAAACCCCTGCGCCGCCGGTCGATCTGGCACCACCACCGTTGACAGTTGAGAGCCCACCGTTGGCCCCATCAAGCGTGATCGACGGCCCTGCGTTCGCCGGTCTGCCGTTGGCAGCCCAACCGCTCTGGACCCGCTATGCCCTGTCAGACGCGCTGTTTTGGGGCCGCGACAATCAGAGCATCAACCGACCACTCATTGTCGGGGCGGGTAACCCTGATGACGTGCGGCTATCAACGCAGGACCTGCAGTTTCCATTCAGTGAAGGTGTGCGGGCCTTCTACGGTAGCCGCAACCCTGACCTGCGGGGCTGGGAGGTTGGCTACTTCGGCGTCTACGGTCAGTTCGCCGACGCCATGACGTCCACGACACCACCCGACTTCATCCAGTTTCCTCCACCCATCGGCAATGTGCTGACCGCCGATGCCGAGTCAGCCGTCGTCACCTATGCCTCGACGGTTAACAGTGCCGAGATCAACGTCTTTAGCACCACGACCGAGTTGTTGCGAAGAACCGGTGGCTGGCTGACCGTCGACTGGCTGGCCGGTTTTCGCTACATCGGCCTTGAGGAGGATTCATCGATCGTGACTGAATGCTGCCTAACCCCGACCTCCTCGATCTTCACGCCCTATCGAGTCCGCACCCGCAACAACGCCTTCGGCGGTCAGATTGGTGCCCGCGGCCGACTGACCTGGGATCGCTGGGCCTTTGAGAGCTGGGCTAAGGCGGGCATCCTCGGCAACGCCCAGAAGCAGATCCAGGATCCGCTGATTGACTACACCGGCTTTCAGCAGCGGGCAGCTCGGTCGGCCACCGGTAGTGAAGTGAGCTTTGTGGGCGACATCAACCTTTCGGCGATCTACCGGCTGACTGAGGTCTGGGGTATCCGGGCCGGCTATAACCTGTTCTGGTTCACCGGTGCGGCCCTCGCCCCGGATCAGTTCGACTTTGCAAACACGACCACCGCCGGCACCGGCCTGGTCTCCGGCGGTGGACTGTTCATGCACGGTGCCAACCTTGGCCTTGAGGCCCGCTGGTAGGGCCTAGCTGCACGTGAAAAAAGCCTTCTATGGCCCTCGCCCGCGCATGCGGCCCAACACCAGTCCACTTTGGCGTCCCAGTGACGCCGAGGGTTTTCCGGGACGCTGATCGCCGCATCGTGCGGCAGCAGAATATTTCCAAAGTTTGCGAATGACCGGGAGCAATCCCCATGCTGATTCTCAGCCTACTGGTGACGCTGTGGATGCTGCTTCGCTCACCCTGGCACCCGCAGGATGATCGGGGCGATCCGCAGCGGTGGCTCGAGGAAGGTGGAGTTGGGCAGGATGCTCGCGGAATCTGAAATCCGGTCGAAGTCAAGCACGCCGTTGGTGCCGCCGCCGCCGGCTGCTCCCTGCACGCCGTAAACATTGTCGACGACGCCGTCCTCATCGAGATCGAGGGCAGCGGCAAAAACCCGGGCCTGCGGCTTGGCGAAGTCGCGGAACGCATTGATCTTGGCGAGCTTCGCGCCGGTTGCCCCGCTGAAGACATCGACCGTTGACTGGCCGCCGACCCCCATGCCGACAAAGATGTCGAGGACGCCATCACCGTCATACTCACCCACCGACACCGTGCCACCGCCGCGGAAGTCCTGCGCGAAGGCAAACAGGGTGCGGACGACCGTCGGCTTGCCGGTGACATCAACAATCTTCACTCGGGCCCGCTTGCCGGCATTGGGCAGGCTGATGATCTCGGCCTTGCCGTCGAGGGCGTCAGAAACCTTGACGCCGTTGACATAGGTGCCGATGTCGGCCCCCGCCACCATCGTGCCAGCGTTGTAGGGATATTTGTAGGCATAGAAACCGGCGTACTTGTCGTCGATGACCGGGTCGGGCAGCGTGGGATCGACCCGGAAGATTTTAACGCGGCCCTGTCCGACGGACTTGCCGGCAATCAGGTCGTTGAAGCCGTCGCCATCGACATCGGCCACGGCCACCTCAACACCTCCGGAGTAGCCATTGACGAACGGAATCGTTCGATACTCGGTGAGTTCGACACCTGCCGGCGTGAAGACCCTGATTTCGCCGAGCCGGTTTCGGCCATTGGCCACCACCACCTCGGCGATGCCGTCGCCGGTGAGGTCACCCGAAGCGACCCGCACGCTGCCGTTGAAGGTCGGTTCAAACGCCAAAAACTCCGAGATGAGGTCGCCCGTCTCGGGGTCGAGGATCCGCACCAGCGGCGGCCCGTTGCAGCCGTCGTCGGTGCCGATGATCAGTCCACCGACATCCTGGGTGGGGTTGATCGGGCCGTCATAGGCGCTGATCCAGCGGGCGGTCACCACCTGCTCACCAAGCGAAGCAATGGCATCGTTGATGACGTCCTCTTCCTGGTCCTCGACCGTGAGGGCCGAGATTTCAAAGGTGGCCGTCCCCAGAACGTCAAGATCGACGTTCTTATCAATCGGCAGCGTACTGTCAGTCGCCGAGTTCGGGCTGCCGTCAGCCGGCCCTGATCCCGGGCTGTAGGTGACCGTCCAGCTCCAGCTGACCACATTGCTTGGCAGGGCATCGAAGACGTTGACGTTGCTGGCGACGCTCGGCCCGTTGTTCGTGACGACAATGGTAAAGTTGACAAAGCCCCCAGCTTTATACGTTAGGTCACCTGTTTTCTCGATCGAAAGCCCTGCCTCCCCAACGATTTGATCAGTCACCGTATCGGTCGCTGTGTCCTCAGGGCTGGTCACCGTGGCGGTGTTCACGAGGCTGCCGGAGGCCGACGCGGCCAGCAGACCGGTCACCGTGTAGACCGCACTGCCGCCGCTGGCGAGATCGATCAGCTCATCAATGTCACCCGAGCCCGAGGTGTTCCCGGAGCCGTCGGTGAAGACCGCCGTCCAGCTGACGCCCGAGAGCACTCCAGCAAACGGATCGGTCACCGCCGCCGCGAACACGTCGCTGTCGCCGATGTTCGCCACGGTGATCTGGTAGGTCACCAGTTGCCCGG
>CAZKSP010000013.1:0-22575 GCA_964555385.1 uncultured Chitinophagaceae bacterium | reverse complement strand
TCAGCCCGCCGGCCCGCCGGATCGATCACATGGATCATGCCCGACTGCTCAAGCACAAACCGCCGCCCCGTTCCATCGCCGGCATGCGTGAGGAGCAGGGGCCGCAGCGGCGGCACTGGCTTACCGTCATCTGATTCAGCCGACCAGCCCTGCCACGTGATTTCAGGGAAGGCCGGTACCGCGGCTACCGGCAGCATGCCATCATTTGGTTCCTGCGGCAGTTTGCCTTCCGGAAGGCGGCGTATTTTCAATGAGCGGTACGCGACCTCATCACCATGATCCTGCAGGCAGATGTGCCCCCGCCCGGTCTTTCCAAACTGCGGATACTTGGCGAACTTGCTCGCTGCCACCCGCTTGTTCCAGTCGTCGTTACCAATGACAAATTTGTAGTAGCTCACGCCGTTCAAGCAGACTTCGCTTGAGCCCGGCGTCACTCGCAGATAGAGCTGGTTCCACTCGCCTGCTGGACGGGTGGCATCAACGACGTCTGCTGCCGCTAGTCCCGCCGCCTGATCAAGACGGGCGGCCCACTTGGGTGGCTTTGGCTGATAGAGCTGATAGAGCCAACCGGCCTGCTGAGGGTCCTTGCCAGTGGCATTGTCAAGAATCTGAACCTCGGGGCCGGTCTGCCAGGGCCGGTCCGCTTCCTCGGTCACATGGAACATCAGTCCGCTATTTCCCCCGGGGCTGATGCGATATTCAAGTTGTAGCTCGAAGCTGTCGAAGGTTTCGTTCGTCAGCAGGTCACCGGCGCGGTCAGTCCGCACAATAGCCCCGTCCTGAACCTGCCAGCCCGCCCCGGGTGCATCGTTTCGGTACCCCTTGAAGCCCTTGAGTGACGCACCATCGAAGAGCAGCTGCCAACCACTGCGACGCTCGGCCTCAGTGAGCTTGTTCGGGGCCAACTCGGCAGTCGCCTGGCGGACCGTGCCAACAACCATCAGGCTTAGGACAGCCAATCGAAAAAGCAGCCGTTCGATCGCACGCATTGTCATGTTCTCCTAGGAACGGCGCCGGCCATCAGCACCGATTGTTTCAATCACTTCCGTATGGGCCTGATTGCATTCCGAGCAAATGAGCAGACGCATCTTATCTCCTGCCGAACGCCGCTGAAACAGGCCCAGCCACGGGTACCAGCCACCCGTACCCAGTCAATCCTTTAGGCTGATGGTAAGAGAGGTCTCTTCCTTGGTATCTCGACACGCTTCTTCACTGCTCTTTCGTCGGCTGGTCGGGCCGATCATTGGCCTGTTGCTATTCGCCGTATTGGCGAATGTCGCGGTGGCCGCCTGGCTGGCCGCCCACCGCACCACTGCAGCGGCAGCTGCGGTTGAACAGCAGGTGACCGGGGCGCTGGCAGCCTCCCGGGTGCCGCTGGCACCGCCGATCCTCACGGCTCTCCATCAACTGACCAGCTGCCACTTCCTCATCGACGATTCGTCCGCACCGCCCGGTATCTTCTCGACAGCGGCGGCTGCCGAACAGCCAGCCACCAACTGGCGGGCTGTGCTCGCAGGCACGACCCCGCCACCGGACAGAGTACAGCTGCCGTCCGGGGAATACCGCGTCAGTCTCTTCCGCAGTCAGAGCGTCCGGCCCCAGCAGGTCGTGCTCCTCATCCCACTGCCCGCGGTGACGCGGGTTGTCTTTGAGTCAGTCGCCCCAATGCTGGTGGTTGCCGGAGTCATGCTTGCCATTCTGATTCCCGTCGGACTCTCTGTGACCGGTCGGCTGACTCGCCGGATCATTGCCATCGAGGGACTGGTGGGTCGGATTGCTGCGGGCGCTTTTGGCAGCCAGCTTGTGGCCGATCCTCGCCCCGCTGGCGACGGCGATGAGATCGACCGGCTGCGTCGGGGGGTCAACCAGATGAGTAGTACGCTCGCCAGCCTGCGTGACTCACTGGTGGCTGGCGAACGGCAACGGCTGCTCGGCCAGCTCGCCGCTGGCTTTGCCCATGAACTACGCAATGCCGTCACCGGCAGCCGACTGGCTATCGACCTGCACCGGCGCCGGTGTCCACTCACCACTACCGATCAGCCAGCTCGCGATGACAGCCTGGCGGTCGCCATCAGACAACTCGACATTCTTGAAGAAGAGGTCCGCGGGCTGCTGACCCTTGGCCGGCCCGATGTGCAGCCACCAGTCACCGAGTTTGATCTGGCTGCCTTGCTCGACGATGTACACGACCTGACTGTTCCGCGTCTGGAACATGCCGGCGTTGACCTTTCCCGCGACTGCCCCTCGCTCCTGCTGTCGGCCCGCCGCGAGCCGCTACGGGCGGCGGTGGTCAATCTGGTGCTCAATGCCATCGATGCCGCGGGCCCCGGGGGCCTGGTCAGACTCACAGCTACCGTCAGGGATGGCTGCTGTGTGATCACCGTGGAGGACAACGGCCCCGGCTTGCCGCCCACGCTGGCCGAATCGATCAGTGAGCCCTTTGTGACCGACAAGCCAGAAGGTGTCGGCCTGGGCCTGGCAGTTGCCCGAGCGGTTGCGGAGGAACGTGGTGGCGAGCTCAACTGGAGTCGGCACGACGGACTCACCCGTTTCGAGCTTTCCCTGCCACTGGCCAGCCCCAGCCCTCCCCCGGAGCCTCACGGAGACCAATCATGAGTCGCATTCTCGTGGTCGATGATGAACCGGCGATTGGCTGGAGCCTGCGGGAGGTTTTGACCGACGACGGCCATGCCGTTGAGATTGCTCCTTCTGTTGCGGCCGGTCTGGCTGCCTGCCGTACCTTTCAGCCAGAAGCGATGCTGCTAGATGTGCGGCTGCCCGACCGAGATGGCCTCGAGGCCCTCCCGGAGTTTCGGGCGGCGGCGCCAGCGGCAGCAGTCGTCGTGATGACCGCCTTTGGCGATCTCAAGACCGCCGTTCGGGCACTCGATGCCGGTGCCTTCGACTATCTGCCCAAGCCCTTCGATCTGGCAACTGTCGCACAGATGATCACGCGGGCCACCGCGGCGGCGGAAAGGCCCGGCAACGGAACAAGCACATCTGTTGCAAGCGGCCAGCCCTCCACCCCGCCAGCCGCCGATGAGCTAATCGGCCGATCGCCACCGATGCAGACCGTGTTTCGCCAGATTGCGTTGGTGGCACCAAGTGATCTGCCCGTGCTGATCACCGGGCCCACCGGCACCGGCAAGGAACTGGCTGCTCAGGCCCTGCACCACCATAGCCGGCGTAGGGGCCAGCCCATGGTCACTGCTCATCTGGCCGCTCTCGCCCCAACCCTGATTGAAAGTGAACTCTTTGGCCATCGCCGCGGTGGCTTTACCGGTGCTACCCGTGACCACGAGGGACTCTTCGAGCGGGCCGATGGGGGCACGATCTTCCTCGATGAAATTGGCGAGGCATCACCAGAGGTGCAGGTCAAGCTGCTGCGGGTGCTGGAGTCGGGAGAGATCCTGCCGGTCGGGGCATCTGCTGGCAGCCAGGTCGACGTGAGGATCGTTGCCGCCACCAACCGGGACCTGGCGGCCGCAGTGACTGCGGGGAACTTCCGGGCCGATCTCTACCATCGGCTGCGGGGATTTGCGATTGCCATGCCGCCACTGGCTGATCGGCTGGATGACATTCCCGACCTGGTCAGTCACTTTCTAATGACCGCTGCCCATCGGGCCGGGCCAACCCCTGGCTCAGTATCGCCTGACCTCCTTGAAGCTCTGATCGGCCGGCCCTGGCCTGGCAACGTCCGGGAGCTTCGGCATGCAATTGACCATGCCTTGGTGCTGGCCCGGGGTGGAACCGTGGGGCCCGAGCACCTGCCGGCTGCTCAGTCGCTGACTGGTCACGCGACCACCAGCGGTAGCTGCGCCGAGGCTCTCGAAGAGGCAGCCCGCCAGTGGCTTTTGAACGCCTGGCAGAAAGAAGCAGCCGGTGATTTACATGAGCGGGCAGTTACCATTGTCGAAGGTGTACTGGCTCGTGAGGCCTTGCGACTGACCGACGGCAACCGCACGGCGGCGGCCCGCCGGCTGGGCCTCGACCGGGCCACGCTCAGAAACCGGCTGGGTGGTGAATAATTTCCCGGATTGGGGATTGCTTCACCGGTTGATGCTGAAAGCCCCCCGAGACCGATGAAAAACGGCTGATCACATGATCCGCAGGTTTGGCACACGACCTGCTGCTTTCATGATGTCGTCCTGACCACTTCCTGGTGTCACCTGCACGCAACCAACAGACGTGACTCATGCTGCCGGCCACCAACCGTCACCGAACCGCCTTCACCCTGATCGAACTGCTGGTGGTGATCGCCATCATCGGTGTGCTCGTCGGGCTGCTCCTGCCAGCGGTGCAGCAGGCCCGTGAGGCAGCCCGGCGGCTGGCCTGTGGCAACAATCTGCGGCAGCTCGTACTGGCAGTCCATACCTATGCCTCGGCCCGTGGACACTTTCCCCCCAGCATGATTCATACACCCGGCACTGCCTTTGCCAGCAACAACGGCTCTTGGGGTGTCCACGGCCGGATTCTGCCGTACATCGAGGAAAGCATCGTGGCAGAACGGATCAACCTCGAGCAGCCCTGGGACGATGGCTATCCAGCAGGAACTGCGGGAACCAACTGGGCTACCGTGAGGACCACCACGATCGCCAGCTTCGTCTGCCCAAGTGAGGTAAACAACAGCTTCCGTACCAAGGGCGGCAACAATTTTGTTGCTCCCACCACCTACGGCTTCAACTTTGGCACTTGGTTCATCTATGACCCGGCCACTGGACAAGGAGGAGATGGGGCCTTCCATCCGAATTCACACTACAAAGCCAAGATGTTCACCGACGGCCTGTCCAAGACACTGCTGGTGAGTGAGGTGAAAGCCTTCACGCCCTATGTCCGAAACACCGCTGACCCTGGCGGCAACTACCCGGCTGGCCCCGCCTCGATCGCTGGTCTCACCAGCGGCGGCGAGAACAAGCTTGGCCCCGACACCAACAGTAATACCGGCCATACCGAGTGGCCCGATGGTCGCGTCCATCACACCGGCTTCACTGCCACCTTCACGCCCAACACCATCGTGCCCTTCAGCGTCGGTGGCACCGACTATGACATCGACCTCAACACGCAGCAGGAAGGCAAAAGCGCAACCCAGAAAACCTATGCCGCCATCACCTCACGAAGCTTCCACAACGGGCTGGTCAATACAGGCATGGTCGATGGTTCAACCCGGAGGATCACCGATGAGATTGCCCTGCAAGTCTGGCGGGGCCTCGCCACCCGTAACGGTGGTGAAGTCGCGAACCCCCCCTGAATAGCTGCGTGAGTGGTCCGGTGCCACAGATGCGTCCCGGATTGCGCACGGGGAGAAATCTCTTGGTACGCTCAAGTTAGGTGTTTCAGGCCGTGGCGTTCGATCAGTGTGATCGAAGTGACGGCCACATCCTTCGGATTGATCGCGTTGAGCCAGCTTTCCAAGCCCTCTCCGGTGACATTGTTACGGCTGCTTACCGTCGCTTTGACCGTGTCGGTGACAATCACGACTGCTTCGCCCGTGGCCGCCTGGCCCGTTCGCCATGCCGTGAAGGCTTTTCGGGACGACCCCAGGCCAGCGGGTGATCTTCCGGCCGGCGTCTCACCGGAATGGCAGCAACAGCCGACTGGACGGCGGTGGCCCTCACGGCGGGCTCGACGACGTGCCCAGCGTCGGGGCTGGGAAGAAGTCACACCGGTGACCACCCTGAGTGGCGTTGATGTTGTCCTCCCGGTCGAACCCCATGGCCGGCTTCGCACCGACCACCGCAACATTCCCTATGCAGAGGGCTCTGAGCATCAACGCTTCGACATCTTTCTGCCAGGCGGCTGCCGGCAGGGACGCCTTCCTTTGGTTGTCTGGCTCCCAGGTCAGGACTGGTCTGCGATTGACCGCAACGATTGTCCCATCCTTTGGCTGACGGGCCATGGGTATGCCGTCGCAACGATCAGTTATCGGCCCAGCACAACCGGTCATTTTCCTGCCCAGCAGCTTGACTGCCGGAACGCGATCCGCCAGCTGATCGCTGATGCTGGTCTTTGGGGAATCGATCCCAATCGCATTGCGGTGGTTGGTCGAGCCGGTGGGGGACAGCTGGCTGCGTTACTTGGACTCGATCACGATGAGCCCGCTGACACAGAAGCCAACCCACAACAGCTTCCAGTTCGGATTGCTGCTGTTTGTGGAGTAAACCCGGTAACCCATCTGCCAACTCTCGGCCCCGACCACGACAAAGCCTCTTCGGCAGCCAGCCGCTTGATCGGTGGTCCCTTGCCAGAACTCCGGGAGGCCGCATTGGCCGCCAGCCCCCTGCGGTACGCCTCGCCCGGTGATCCACCCACGCTGCTCATCCACCAGCGGAATGCAACATTGGTGCCGGTGAGCCAGAGCGAGCGGCTGCACGCAGCGCTCGAGGCGGCTGGTGTCAACAGCCAACTGGTCATCCGGGATGAGGCCGACGCCAACCTGACCGCCACAAGTCATCTTGGCCAGCTGCTGGTGGC
Source organism: uncultured Chitinophagaceae bacterium (assembly GCA_964555385.1). Taxonomy (GTDB): domain Bacteria; phylum Planctomycetota; class Planctomycetia; order Pirellulales; family UBA1268; genus UBA1268. Next base: position 16,104 of record CAZKSP010000013.1, on the reverse strand, counting down.
TTTTCTTGACCGCACGCTCATCGTCATCCCGACCAGCGTGATCGTCCCCGCTGACCCAGCCAGCCGTGATGCTGGCTGAAATCGGTCTTGTGTATAGTTGACGAAATGCCGACCCTCCTCGCCGTCACTGGCGCGGTCACGACTGCACCAGTCGTCATCCGAAGCCCGAGGAGCGTTGGCGATGTCCACCGACAAGGTCCGTTTGAGCCGCCGTCATTGGCTGGCTGCCGCCGGTGGAAGTTGTGGGATTGGCGGGGGTCTCTTGGCCGAGTCGGTCTTTGTGGCACCCTGTCTGCTCGGTACCACTCGGTTATCTGTTGGCAAGCCAACTGCAGACCGACAACCGCTGCGGCTCATCCAGCTCAGTGATCTGCACCTGCGGAGTTTCGGTGAGCTACACACCAACTTGCTGGCCACAATCAATGCTACCGCCGCCGACCTCATACTGCTGACGGGCGACACCCTCGACTGCCGACGGGGAATCGGCCCCTTGGAAGAGTTTCTCCGGCAACTGCCCAGCGGACCGGAACGGCTTGCCGTCATAGGAAACTGGGAGTACCGAGCCGAGATCGGACCAGCTGCCTTTCAACAGCTGCTCAGCCATCACGGCTTTCGACTGCTGCTGAATGATTCGACCACCCTCGAACACCGCGGGCAAGTTCTCCGTGTCACCGGCTTCGATGATTTGATCGGCGGCCAGCCGACCCGGCCTCAGCGAATGTTCAGTCCCTCGGTTCCTATCGACCATCTGGTGTTGGCCCACTGTCCGGCAACTCGTGATCTGCTGCCTTCACTTCTTGAATCGGAAGTCAGCCTGGTACTTAGTGGACATACCCACGGCGGGCAGATCGCGCCTGTGGGTATTCCACTCGTCACACCACCCGGCAGCGGCCGCTACGTCAATGGCTGGTATGTCGACAGCGGGCCAGCAATGTATGTCTCTCGAGGAATCGGAACCTCAACCATCCCGATTCGACTGGGGGCGACGCCCGAACTCGTGATCGTTGACTGGTGGCTACGCGATCCGCCCACCGCGTAGCCGTTACAGGCGGCGCAGAGGGCCCCTTCGCTCTTCCTTGTGCAGGCTTCCAGGCTGACTGGCCGATGTGAACCTTGAGGTCAGGATGCGCCTCCCGCTCGCGATCCCGTGAGTCTGTGTCCTGGCCACAAGGCGGCCCCGATCGGTTCCGGTCGTGGAACGGTTGCCGCCGAGCAAGCCATCGAAGGAACGCCCAATCCAACGCCATGCCGAGCCGTATTCGTCGATCTGATAACAGTCCCGCCCAAAACCCGCTGGAGACCTACCTCCGCGAGATCAATGAGACGTCACTGCTGAGTGCCGCTGAAGAAAAACAACTGGCCACCCGGGTGCAACAGGGTGACGCCGCCGCTCGTGACCACATGGTGCGGGCCAACCTGCGACTGGTGGTCAACATCGCCCGCGGGTATGCCAACCGCGGTCTGCCACTCCCCGACCTCATCGAAGAGGGCAACCTTGGCCTGCTGCGGGCCGTCGAGGGATTCGACCCGAAGGTCGGCACCCGGTTCAGCACTTACGCCAGCTATTGGATCAAGCAGTCGATCAAGCGATCCCTGATCAATAACGGCAAGACCATCCGGATTCCAGCCTACATGGTTGAAATTCTCTCGAAGTGGCGGCGGGCCTCAGCACGGCTGCTGGAGATTCTCGGCCGCACGCCAACACCCGAAGAAGTGGCCCGAATGCTCGGACTCGCCCGCAAGAAACTGCCGATCATCAAGAAGGCAATGCAGGTGCATCAGGCCGGACCACAGACCGATCAAACCGAAGGCGGTTGGTCCCTTGGTGACATTGTCGAGGACGAGAATGCCCGCAGTCCGGCTGAGGTGTTGCTCGATGAGGACACGCTGCAGCATGTGCTGCGGCGGATAGACGAGTTGGACGAGCGGGCAGCGACCATCATCCGCCTGCGGTTTGGCCTTGGCGGTGGGGAGCCGATGACCCTCAAGGAAATCGGTGGTGTCCTCGGCCTGACAAGGGAGCGGGTTCGGCAGATCGAGTCAGAGACGCTCGCCTCGCTGGCGGCCGAAATTGAGGGAACGCCACGGGCCACCATCAGCATGCGGACTACCCGCCAGTTGCGGCGGGGGGCCTGAGCCAGCTACCCTCTGAGCATGGACCTCACCACACATATCCGGGCGGTACCCGACTTTCCCAAGCCGGGCATCCTGTTTCGTGACATCACACCACTGCTGGCTGAGCCGGCAGCCTTCGCCACGGCAATCGACCGGCTGGCCGAACCCTGGCAGGCTGACGGCATCGATGCTGTGGCCGCGGTTGAAGCGAGGGGCTTTCTCTTCGCCGGCCCACTGGCAGTAAAGCTGGGCGTCGGAATTATCCCGGTCCGCAAGCCCGGCAAGCTGCCGGCTGAGACGATCAGCTATCGCTACGACTTGGAATACGGCAGCGACACCCTGGAAATGCATAAGGGCATCCTCGCCCAAAAGGCGCGAGTGCTGGTGGTCGATGACGTGCTGGCGACCGGCGGCACGGCCGAGGCCTGTGTCCGGCTGATCGAGTCGGCCGGGGCGACCGTGGCCGGCTGCTCATTTCTGGTCGAACTTGGTGGCCTTGGTGGCCGTGAGCGGCTGGCTGGCCAGCGAATCGAGTCCGTCCTGCATTATTGATCCTTCCCGGCAGCGATCTTTCGCCACCGCGATCCCAGCCCATTTCACGCCATGTCCCGCATTGTGATTGCCATGTCGGGCGGCGTCGATTCCAGCGTCGCCGCAGCGTTGCTGGTGGAGGCGGGCCATGAATGCATCGGGGTCTTCATGCGGCACGGCCAGCCGGCACTTCCGACAGTGGCCGGACAGTTGCCAGTTGTTGAGACGACCGCGTCCCGGCCCGGGCATCAGGGCTGTTGCAGCGTCAGCGATGCCGTCGACGCCCGGCGGGTGGCCGATCGGCTGGACATTCCGCTTTATCCACTCGACCTGACCGATGACTTTGAGCACATCATCAACAGCTTTGCCGGCGACTATGCCGCCGGCCGGACCCCGAACCCCTGTGTCCGCTGTAACCAGTGGATCAAGTTCGGACGGCTGTTCGACCATGCCAACGCAGTCGGTGCCAGCCACGTCGCCACCGGCCACTATGCCCAGTTGCTCCATCCGGCGACCGGTGGGCTGGATATGCCCGAACTGCACCGCGGCGCGGACACCTCTCGAGATCAATCTTATGTACTCTTTGGCATCGGCCCCGATCGACTTCAGCGGATGCTGCTGCCGGTGGGCAGCCTCGCAAAGCGGGAGGTCCGCCAGCGGGCCGAGGGGCTTGGCCTGATTACCGCAGCCAAACCCGACAGCCAGGAGATCTGCTTCGTGGCCCCGGGTGAACATCCGCGGCTGGTGGCACACCGCATCGGTGGCTCGCGGGCCGGTGACATCGTCGATGAAGCAGGCCGGGTGCTGGGTACACATCCGGGGATCGAGCATTTCACGATCGGCCAGCGGCAGGGGCTCGGTATCGCTGTTGGCAGCCCGTTATATGTGCTGCGGATCGAGCCGGAGGCCTGCCAAATCGTGGTTGGACCTCGCGAGGCACTACCACTGACGAGCCTCGTTGCGACTGAAGCAAGCTGGATCGCAGCGGTACCCGATGAGCCGTTTGAATGCCTCGTTCAGTGCCGGGCCCAGCGGCCAGCGGCCCGGGCAATCGTCACTCGGCACGGCCCTGACCGGTTCGCCGCCCGATTTCTGGAGCCGACAATCGATGCCCCGGGGCCGATCACGCCGGGCCAGCCAGCTGTCTGCTACGACGGCACGCGGCTTCTCGGTGGGGGCTGGATCTGCCGTGAATGAGGAGGTGCCGGAAGGAGCGGATGGCGGAAAAACTCCGCCACAGCCAGGCTGTTTGCCTCCGGGCGAAATCCAATTAGCATTTCGACAGAGGTTCATTTCTGATCGTTTGGAGGCTTTCCATGCCCCCCGCCGCCCTTGCCGTCCTCGTTGTTCTGCTTGGCATCATCGCGCTGACGGTGCTGCTGCTGATCTTCAATTACGGACAGATCTGGTTTCAAGCCTATTGGTCGAAGGCAACAGTCACCTTCCTGGAGCTCTTTGGCATGAGCCTGCGGAAAGTGAATGCCCGCACAATCGTGCAGGCGCGGATCATGGCGACGCAGGCTGGCTTGGGCAAGGATATCTCCTCCAACCGGCTTGAGGCCCACTACTTGGCCGGTGGTGACGTGCCCCGGGTGATCAGGGCCCTGATCGCCGCCCACCGGGCGGGCATCGACCTCGACTTTGACCGAGCCTGTGCCATCGACCTGGCTGGCCGTGATGTGCTTGATGCGGTCCAAACCAGCGTCAATCCCAAGGTGATCGACTGCCCCGACGTGGCCAGTGGCAAGTCGACCCTTTCGGCGGTTGCCCGCAACGGCGTGGAACTAAAGATTCGCGCCCGGGTTACGGTTCGGACCAACCTCTTGCAGCTCATCGGCGGTGCCACCGAGGAGACAATCATCGCTCGGGTGGGTGAGGGCATTATCACCTCAATCGGTTCTGCGGCGACCCACTTCGAAGTGATGGAGCATCCCGACACAATCTCAAAGGCGGTGCTAGAGCGGGGACTCGATGCCCAGACCGCCTTCCAGATCGTCTCGATTGATATCGCCGACATCGAGGTAGGCGAGAACATCGGGGCCCGGCTCCAGGCCGATCAGGCCGAGGCCGACACCCGGGTCGCTCGGGCCAAGGCCGAGGAACGGCGGGCAGTGGCAATCGCCCGCGAGCAGGAGATGAAAGCGGCCACTGCCGAGAACCGGGCCCGAGTCCTGGAGGCCGAAGCTCTCGTTCCCAAAAGCATTGGCGAGGCCCTCCGGGCCGGACGGATGCAGAGCCAATCGGCCAGTAACCAGGCCTAGCCGACGAAAAATCGGCACAACTGGTGAATTCGGCCAAACTTTGCGGGCCCTGTCTGCCGATACTCAATTTTAGGCAGGAGGCACGCCCACGCGGGGCCCCACAGACCGCAGGAAGCGGTCGTGGCTCTCCTGTCAGACAGGCATCAATTGCCCCTTCGGGGGCATAAACGGCAAGAGGGAGTCTGCCATGGGTCTGCGAAAACTGCGTGTCTACACCGGTCCCGAAACCGAGCCAACCGGCCTTTCACTGCTGGGTGAATCGACCGATGAGCACAGCGTCCGGGTGACGCTGGGTGAAATTCTGCCAACACTGGCTGATGCCGTGGCGAGTGATCGGACCTGGTTGACCGACTTCGAGGCTGACGAGGTGACCATCTCCTCGGACCTCTACGATGTGCTGCAGGCCTACCGGCACTTCCGCCGCCCTGGGGCCTGAGCTTCGTGACAACACCGATCAAGAGCCCCCGCACTCCCGGATCTCCGGCGAGGGCGGGGGCTTTTTTTGCCCGCACCCTCTCTGCAACCGGCCGCACCACGGCTCGGCCGCTCTCCGTCAGCCATTCACCGGACTGACACTCTGACCCTCACGATCGACAGCATCCGCCGGCGGGGGTGAGAGCAACGACACCACCACCAGCACCAAGAAGCCGAGTGGGATCGTCACCAGACCCGGTTGGCTGAAAGGGACTGGTGAGTCAGCTCGGGGCAGGCCGTAGACCTTCTCAAAGGTGTCGGCTGACAGCAGGATCCAGCCGAGTGAGGCGAGCATGCCCACAGTCACCGCTGCCGTAATGCCCTGCTTGGTCGTCCGTGGCCAGAACAGCAGCATCACCAGCGCCGGCAGGTTCGCACTGGCAGCGATGTGAAAGGCCCAGCCGACCAGGAAGCTAACATTGAAGTTCTTGAACAGAATGCCGAGAGCCATCGCGATGATGCCGAGGCCGACGGCTGCTATCTTGCCGGTCCGAACCTTTTCATGATCGGTCATGGTCACCCCACAGCAGTTCTCGACCAGATCGTGGGCCACCGCCCCGCTGCCCGCCATGATCAGGCCGCTGACCGTTCCGAGGACCGTCGTAAAGGCGATGGCCGAGATTGCCGCGAACAGGGTCTCACCGAATGACTTGGCCAGCAGCGGCGCAGCCATGTTCGAGCTGGTGGGGTCGAGGGCCCCACTGGTCATCGCTCCCAGCCCCAAGAAGAGTGTCAGCACATAGAAGCCGCCGATGGCCGCGATACCGACCACGGTGCTCTTGCGGGCAGCGGCGGCGTCTTTGACGGTGTAGTACCGAATCAGGATGTGCGGCAGTGAGGCCGTCCCACAAAACAGCGCCAGCATCAGACTGGCGAAGTTCAGCCGGTCGGTCAGCGTCCCGCTGGAGAGGCCCTTGAAGTAGCCCCCCGGCTTGAGCAGATCCTTACCCTCCCGCACCGTCGGCGTGTAAGTGGTGTGGCTGCCCGCCTCGTCGCTGTGCCGCTTCGCTGCCCAGGTGATGATCTGCGAATCCTCGAGCGTCGAAAGGTATTCCAGTGGCCGCAGTGAACCGGTCGTACGGCTCTCACCATAGCGGGCGGGCAGGGACTGGATCGTGCCAACCGGCCGCAGATCATTCTCCCGCGACTGCGGCTGGCCATTGACCAGCCGCCGGCCGTCGGGCGTAACAGTGAGCACTTGGGGCGTCAGGTCTTCGCTGCCGGAGCGGCCAGCATTCACCTTGAGTCCACGGCCCAGAATCAGCACAGCCAGAATCCCGCAGAAGAAGACCAGCAGCGAACCCTTGATAAACTGCACCCAGGTGGTCGAGACCATGCCGGCAGTGACCACGATCAGTGTCACTGCCACACCGACCAAGATCACCCCAGCGGCATAGGGCAGGCCCAGCAGCGGCACGATCAGGTGACCCGCCCCGACCATCTGCGGAATCAGATAAAAGATGCTCACCACCAGCGTCGACACGGCCACGGCCAGCTTGATGCCACGGCTGTTGAAGCGGGCATCGAGGGCATCAGCAAAGGTGAACTTGCCGAGGGCCTTGATCGGTTCGGCGATCACAAACAATGCAACGATCCAGCCAGCTAAAAATCCGATCGAGTAGAGAAACCCGTCGTAGCCGTAAAAGGCGATCATGCCGCAGATACCGAGGAACGAAGCAGCCGAGAGATAGTCGCCCGCAAAGGCAATGCCGTTGACGAACCAGTGGATCTCACCGTGGGCAGCGTAATAGCCCTTCGCCGACTGGCCCTTGCGACCGAGCCAGAACGACAGGCCGACGACGCCGAGCACGAAGCAGGCGAAAATGGCGATGGCCACAGGAGAGGAGTCGTAGAGCATTGGTGGAATCCCTCGGAAGCAGATGAATCTCAGCCATCCTGGCCGTCACCGCGGCAGGCGACCATATACAGGACGGCCAGCACAAAAGCGGCAACGATCAGCCCCATGCCGTAGGCGATTGCAAGGTTAACACCCCCCAGCGGCCGCCATGAAAGGGCCTCCGGCCGAAAGAGCACGATGCCCATGAAGCCCGCGTAGAGGAGGACATAGATCAGAAACAACCGCATCCCGATACGACGACTGCGGCTGGTTGCCGGCAGTCCGTTGTGATCATTTTCCATCTGGGTTGCCTCCTCTGAATACCCCGAAGCCCGACGGCCACACGGCCGTGACCGCAGCAGTCTAACCGACCGCTACCGGTTCTCCAGCCATCATCAGTCCGTTCTCTTGGCCCCATGGTCCGGCATCAAACCGGTGGGCAGTTTATTGCCTGCCGCCACGAAACTGAGCAGGTCTGAAACCTCCTGCCGGGTGAGCACGTTGAGCAGACCGGCGGGCATCGGTGAGACACGGGAGGCAATCTGCTCTTCGACGGTGGCCTTGGGAATCAGCTTGATCACATCCGGGGTCAGCAGATTGGGCCGAACTTTCCAGGCATTCTCCGTCTCCCCCGCCAGCACGCCTGAGGTCACGCGACCATCTTCAAGGATGAACTGCACGGTGCGGTACTGGTCGGCAATCTGCTTGGACGGATCGAGAATGTGCGCCAGGAGTTCGCGGCCCTGAAGTTTCTTGACGCTTTCAACCAGGTTTGGCCCAAGGTTCACCCCGTGGCCAGCCGCCACATGACACTGGCTGCATTGGGCCTTGGTAAAGGCATGCAGGCCGCGGGCAAGGGCCTGTTGGTCGCGGCTTATCACGACTTCCGGAAAGTCTTCGAGTATCCAGTTCTGCACGATCTTTGGCTGGCAGGCCTCCAGCAGCCGCTCAGCCTCGGCGGTGTCACGGGCCACCACCATGGTGCCATTCATCACAATCCAGTGGCCGGGAAAGGTGCAGACATAGGGATAGACCCCGGGCTCGGTCGGTGCCTCAAACCGCAACACGTGTACCAGCGATTTACGGGTCGGGCCAATCATTGGCGTCGCTGCAATGATCAGGTCCTGCTTGCTGGCAGGGATGAAGTCACTCGTGGCGTTCTTGGGGTCACGGGCCATCTCGTTGGCTGCCATGCCGACCTCGGCCAGCCCACCGGGTTGGACAAGTACCAGGTTGTGGTCGGTTGCATCGGGGTTGGTGAAGACAAGCTTCACCGGCTGGCCCGGCTGAACACTGAACTGCCGGTTGGTAAAGAGCATCCGCTCAGGCTCGCAGGAGATCCGCACCTCCACCGTCTCAGGACGGCGGTCAAAGGCAAGATCTTTCCCGCGTGCCCGCGGCTCACGAATTTCGAGCGATCGGCGGGCCAGCTTCAACAGCCCCGGTACCGGACTGGCAGGGTCGTTCTGCCAATGCCGCTTCAGCGGAGCAGATTCGAGGGCACCGACCGCCGCATAGGCCAGATGACCACCCAGTGGACGCCGGAAAATGCCGATCACTGCCTCGAGGGCCTCGGGGGTGCCAATCCAACTCGCGGCAATCGCGGCCTCCAGCCGCACCAGCCCAGACTGGTCGGCGGCGGCTCGGGTGAGGAGTTCAGAGCAGTCGGGAAGCGATGCCTGCCAGAATCGCAGCTGCCGAATCGCAGCTGCCCTGGCATGGTGATCATCGCTGGCGGCAAGTTCGGCAAGGAGTGCTGGTCGCAGTTCGCCGATCGTTGAGAAGGCAGCCATGGCTTCCGCCTGCCGCCTGAGCCGTTGCGGATCGTCCGGCGAAAGATCACTCAGCCAGCCGTCGATCGCGGCGGCGGCCTGAGCCTGGTCGCGGCCTGCCAATTCCCGGGTGGCGAGATAGCGAATCCGAAATTCAGGGTGGCCAAGCAACGTCACCAAGTCGGCCTCGGCCGCGCCGGCAATCCCGGGCTGCTCGCCGACTCGGCCGGCCTTTGCCGTTACCCGCCAGATCCGGCCCGACCCACGATCACGGCGGCTATCCCGCAGTGAATATTGGGCATGCCCCTTCACCGGGTTGTACCAGTCAACCACGTAGAGGGCCCCGCGGGGACCAAAGTGAAGATCGACCGGGATGAAGCTGAGGTTGGTGGAAAAGATCAAGTCACTGACGTACTGCTCGTTGTAGCCAAATTCATTTTCAACCCAGCGGTGAATCTCGATCCGATTGGTCGGCTTGTAGCGGGCCTTGATGAAGCCCCCCTGGAGTTCAGCCGGAAATCCAGGCACGTCAACAAAGGCCTGACCGCAGGTGCCGGAGTAGGCCTGCAGCCCCACTGGCGCGGCATGCTGCTGGGGATAGGGCGGGTCAAGCGAATGGAAGGCCTCGGCGAAAATCGGATGGCTGGCCACATGGTTCCCCCACGGGTCAAACGTGACACCCCAGGGATTGGTGCTGGGATACGTACCCAGCGAAGTCAGCCGGTGAAGACGGGGCTCGTAGCGAAACCAGCCGCTGTTCTGCTGCCGAACCGGACCGTAGGGCGTCTCGACCTGACTGTGATGAAAAATCGACTCGCGAAACAAAAGTGCCCCGTCGGGCGTCCAGATGAAGTCATGCAACGAATGGTGGGAGTCTTCCGTGCCGAAACCCGATAGCAGAACCTCATGCACATCAGCTCGATCATCGCCATCAGTATCAGCCAAGAAGGTCAGGTTTGGCTGCTCCGAAACATAGACACCACCATTGCCAAACTCGAAGGAGAGCGGCACATGGAGATCATCGGCAAAGATCTTTGAGGTGTCGGCCCGGCCGTCACCGTCGGTGTCTTCAAGAATCACCAGCCGGTCTGCCGGTTCCTGCCCGGGGTAGACATGTGGATAAGCCTGCGAAGTGCAGACCCACATTCGACCCCGGCTATCCCAACGGACCTGAATCGGATTGGCAATTTCAGGGAACTGCTCTTCACCGGCAAAGAGGTTCACCTCAAATCGGGGATCAACCTTGAAGGCCTTTTGCTCTTCAGCAGCCGGGAGCCACTCATTGGCCCCTCGGGTCTCATCGACCGCCGGCAGTTCGGGCAGATTTGAATCATCGACCACAGCGGGCACCGGCCGGCCGTGGGCCAAGTCCCAGATGCGACGGTCGCGATTGGCACACATGATCTCGAAGTTCCGCATCGCCGGCAGAAAGTCGAGATAGCCGTACTGTTTATTCCGACCCCCGGTGTAGTAGAAGGTATTCAGCGGTCGGTAACGGCGAAAAAACTGCCGTTCCAGATCGACCACCGCCAGCCGCAGGGCTTCGCTCACGTCTGTCGGTTGCCGGTTGAAGCAGCCAACAAACAATGCCTTTGCAAAGGCCGTATAGCCGGCTTGGTTCAGGTGACAGCCATTGATCGTCAAATCACTAGCCGCCGCCACGAGGTCGCGAAGCGGTGCAAAGGCATCGACGAAGCCGACCTGCTGCTCGGCAGCCACTTCCCGCATGACGGTGGCATAGCGGGCAATGGTCGCGTTGTTTCGATCGGCCGCTGCGACCCCGGTGACATTTTCATTGGGAATCGGTGAGACCAGCACGATCCGTGGGGCCGACTCACCATTGAAGGCCTTCGACTTCAGTCGTTGAAGAAACGCCGTGATCCGGCTGCGAAACGCTGGCAGCCCCTGCTCCCCAGCAAACGACTCGTTGAAGCCGTAGGCGGCCAGAATCACATCGGCTTTCGCATAGCAGAGATGCTGCTCAAGGTCAGCAAAGTTCTCCGGCCGAGGCATCAGATCGACCTCATCCGCTGACCAGGCGAGGGTACGAATGACAAGTTCGTGCTCAGGAAAGCCCGCCTGAATTGTCGCTGGCACCTGTCCAAACAGTTGGGCCCGTTCAAACAAGGTGTTGCCGATCAGGCAGATCCGGTCACCCCGTTTGAGTTCCAGCGGCAGCGTCGTCACTGCCGGTTCACAGTCCATCGGCCGTGGAGCGGTCTCGAGAAACAGGGAATATTCTGAAAAATCCTCCGCAGCGACACTCACGACTGTCGTCAGGAGCACCGGCAGCATGAGGGCCAGCTGTCGGCAGACAGACTGCAGCATAGGTGTCACTCCTTGGAGGGCTGGTCGGAAAATCGGTAGGGATCATCATGCCGCTGCATCTCGGCAAGGAGCAGAGCTTCCATGTCTTCCCGCTGGCGACGATGGGCTGGATCCTCGGAGAGGTTTCGCTGTGCCGCGGCCGGCGGCCCAGGCAGCTGCGGTGCCACCTCGGCAGCATGATGGGCTGCCAGGAACTCGTGTGGGTTCTCGGCCAGGTTAAACAGCTGCGTATGCAGACCACCCGACGGCGACTCGTACTTGATCAGCTTCCAGTCACCCCGTCGGACGCTGCGCATGCCCGGCTTCTGTCCGCCGCAGTAGACACCGTAGAGCGTGTCACGAACCGTCTGCTGACGGCCTGTCAGGACCGGCAGAAAGCTCGTGCCTTCATTGGTCTCAGGGGGCTTGATACCGGCGATATCACAGAGCGTGGCCAGCGTGTCACCAAGATAGATGTTCCCCGGCACCCGGCTGCCCGGCTTCACCCCCGGACCCTTGACAACAAATGGCACCCGCCAGGTGTGCTCGTAGAGGTTCTGCTTGCCCTGCAGCCCGTGGCGGCCGATGGCGATGCCATGGTCGGAGGTATAGAAAATCCACGTATGATCCAGCTCGCCCATTGCCGCAAGCTTTTCAAGCACCCGGCCAATCTGCCGGTCGATATTCTCGCTGCATGCATACTCCCGGCCAAGTTCGTTGCGAATCGTCTGCTCGTCGCGGTTTTTCCAGACGCCACTGACGGCTACCTCATCGCGGACATCCAAGTGGCCATGGTCGAAGGGATGCTGCGGCAGCCAGTTGGGCGGTAGCGGCGGTTGCTCGGAGTGACCGGCTGGCAGGCTGGTCGGGTCGGCATGGTTGGTCGCCCCATACTTTTCCAGCAGTTCCGGCGTGCCATCCCGCGTATCGTGCGGATGGGAAAAGCCGAAATAGATCAAGAAGGGATCAGTATCGCCGGTCTGTTCCCGCTCAACGAGATAGTTCATCACCTGATCACCATGCCAGCCGCTGCCACTCTCGTGGGTGCCACCCCGCTTGCCAGCGTCGTGCCGCACGGTGAACTGGCGATTGGCAGCCTCATAGCTGTTGCCGGTTTTGCAGGTCCGCATCGTGTCATAACCGGCGGCATTGAAGACGGCTGCCAGCGTGCTCGACTCAAGCCCTGGTGGACAGTGCGGCGGATTGTGCGGTTTGCGGGGCTGCCCCTTTTGTCGCCGTGGCATGTTCGGGCCGATCGGCAGGTGCCAGACCGTCCGGCCGCTCATCACCATGTGCCGGCTCGGGGTGCAGACTGCTCCGGAAAACGAACCCATCTGATAGGCCGCATCAAAGACCATCCCCTCGGCCGCTAGCCGCTCGATCACCGGGGCGTCAAGCGTGGAAGCCTGGTTGTAAAACGAAAAGTCGAAGGGTGACTGGTCGTCAACGATGACATACAGAATGTTGGGACGCCGCGGCTCTGTGGCACCGGCCTGAACTGCAACAAAAGCCACGGCCAGCAGACACAGCCCGAGCGACTGGTTGAGTGATCTCGTCATCAAAATCTCTCCGGGGGCTTGCGGGTTGCGCGTTGTTGTTCAGTTGGCACTTGCAGCCGATGGCTTGAGTAGGCCGATCACCGCCTCCGGCAGGCTGGCATGACTCACATCGGTCGCACCGGGATAGACCAGTTCACACGGCACCTTCACCGCATCAAGTCGCTCCTTCAACTTCACACCAAAATTGGCAGTATGGGTCGGGTCTTTCTCGTCCTGGCCGAGGGCCGGAGGGCTGCGATAGAAGAGCCAGACCGGCGGGTCATCTGCCGAGACGAGGGCGTAGGGTGAGTATTCGTTGATCCAAGGAAGGATTTTTTCGCGGCCAGCCAGAAACCGGGCGAATTGTGTATCCCGCTTGTCAATGCCCGGCATGAAGCCAAAGGCATGGCCACCGTAGCGGCTGTTGGGTGTCCACTCCTTCATCTGCTTTGGGTCAAGTGTCGTCTGCGCCCCTATCACCGCCGCCCCGATGAGGCGGGTCGACTCGCGGGCGACGGGATCGTCACTGGTGGGATCGGCCAGATCGTCATGAAAGGCGAGCCAGAGGCTGCTGCAGGCACCGGCTGAGCCGCCGGCCGCTGCGATCCTGGTTGCGTCAATCTGCCAATCAGCGGCCTTGCTGCGGACAAACTGCAACGCCCGGGCGGCATCGGTCAACGGCGCGTTCACCGGCGGCTCAATGCCCTGCTCCATCGCCTCTTGAATAAACCGATACTCGACCGAGGCAACCGATACGCCGGCGTCGAGCAACGGCTGCAGGCTGTCGGTCAGGCCACTGAGGCGATTGCCCGCCACCCAGCCCCCTCCATGAATGAAAAACAACAGTGGCGCCGGTTGCTCAGCGGTCGCCGCAGCGGTCTTCCAGAAATGCAGCTTTTGTTTGGGGTGCTTGCCATAGGCGACGTCCTCGAACGTCGGCCGCGGGGCAAACTGGTGCCAGTAGGCAGTTCGGAAAGGGTTTTCTGCTGGACCGTCGAGGTCTTCGTTGACCAGTTCTGGTTGCACACGCTGCCACCACGTTTCATAGGCTGCGGCAAGCCGCTTCACCAATTTGGGGTGTTCCGCTGCCACGTTGGTCTGTTCTCCGGGATCTGCCTCGATGTCATACAGTTCCCAGGTGTCGGGCTTGTTCTGCACATTGACCAGGCTCCAGCGGCCCTCCCGCAGCCGGCAGTTATCAAACGCATGGGCAGCGGCCTGGCCCCGCGGCCAGCGGCCCCGGTGGGTCACCAGCAGCCGGTCTGGCCAGGCAGCGTTTTTGTTGGCAAGCAGCGGCACCAGACTGCGACCTTCGACGACCTTCTCGACTGCAGCTGGTACTTCGACGCCAGCGATCTCACAGAGGGTCGGTAGCACATCGATATGAGCAGTGTGCTGCGGGAGGTCGACTCCCTCCGGCAGGCTGCCGGGCCAACGCCAGAATGCGGGCACCCGGGTGCCGCCCCGGTAGGGTGAGTTCTTCGCCCCGCGCATACCGTCATTGAAGACGCTACTGCCGGCGGCTGACCCGTTGTCGGTGGAGAAGACAATCAGGGTGTCTTCAGCAAGGCCCAGATCATCAATCTTTTTGAGCAGCCGGCCCAGGTTGGCATCGATGTTCTGAATCATGGCATAGAACGGGGCTACCCGGCTGAGCTGCTTGGCATTTGTGAATCCAGCTTCCTCCAGTGATTTTCGATAGGCCTCGTCACCGCTTGCCGGTGGAATGTAGGGGGCATGGGGAGCGTTGGTTGCCAGGTAGCAGAAGAACGGCCTGTCTTTGCTGTGGCAGTTCTCGATCCACTGTTCCGCCTCGCGGAAGAAGACATCGGTGCAGTAGCCGCGGGTCTGCACGAACCGGCCATCACTGCGAATGATCGGGTTGAAGTATTGGTTGTTCGGCGCATCACCGCAGCTACCGGGATAACTCTGGCCAATGCCACCCGCTCCATGGATGAAGACCCGGTCAAATCCCCGCTCGCCCGGCTGATAAGCATCTTCATCGCCCAGATGCCACTTGCCAAAAATACCGGTGGTGTAGCCGGCCGTCTTGAGCAGCTGCGGCAGCGTCGTGGCCGACAGGGCCAGTCGCTCCCGCTCATGAATCGTGTGGGTCACCCCAGAATGAAACTCATGCCGGCCAGTCATCAAGGCTGCCCGCGTCGGAGCACAGGTGGGGCTCACGTGAAACTCTGTCAGCCGCACGCTCTGGCTTCGCAGCCGGTCGAGCTGCGGGGTCTTGAGAATCGGGTTGCCGTGGCTGCCAACGTCACCATAGCCCTGGTCGTCAGTCATCACATAGATGATGTTGGGCCGGCGGCCGGCGAGCACTGACTTTTTCTCCTCTGGAACCGGCGGTGTTTGCTTGGTTGGCAGCTTGGATGCTGAGTCCTCCGGGCTGACCACTTGCAACTGGCCGGCTGGCCGCAGGCCACTGCCCTCGCGCTTGGTCAACCGATCACCAAGATCGGCCCGGGCCCGCTCAGCAATTGCCTCGAGCCGGGCGACCACCTCCGGAAAGTCCTTGGCGACATCCCGCTGCTCACCAAGATCCTCAGCCAGATTGAATAAGACCAGACCGATCTGCTGCTGGGCGTACCGGCCTGGAGTGCCATCCTTGCCCGGCTCCTGTCCCTGCATCGTGCGATACCGATGGGGAAAGCAGAGTTTCCAATCACCCTGCCGGACTGCCTCGAGGTCGCCCGAGTGATAATAAAAGAGATAGGTATCGGGCCGGTCAGCAGGTCTCGTGCCACCGCAGAGCAGGTCGAGGCGATCATGGCCGTCGATTTGTTGACCGGCAACCAGGCAGCGGCCCGCTTTGTTGGTTGGCAACGGCTCGCCGGTGAGCCGAGCGATCGAGGGCAGCAGGTCGATCGTCATCAACGGCTCATGACTGACTGCCCCGGCCGGAATCTGTCCGGGGAGCCGGGCGAGGCAGGGCACCCGCACGCCTCCTTCGAAGGTCGTCCCCTTTCCCTCCCGCAGTGGCCCCGCCGAGCCGGCGTGGTTGCCGTAGGACAGCCAAGGGCCGTTGTCACTGGTGAAGACCACCAGGGTGTCGTCAAGTTGGCCAGTCTCCTCCAAGGCTTTCAGCACCGCCCCGACCGAGGCATCGATCTCGGCGAGCACATCACCGTAAAGCCCGCCGGGGGCCTTGCCGGTAAAGGCATTGCTGGCAAACAGCGGCACGTGTGGCATCGAGTGGGCCAGGTACAGAAAGAATGGCCGGCCATCCTTGGCAGTGCCGGCCCGCTTGAGAAAATTGA
>CAZKSP010000012.1:0-22748 GCA_964555385.1 uncultured Chitinophagaceae bacterium | reverse complement strand
CGCTCGACGCCTCGCCTTTTTCGCTTTTCTTTCGTTTTCCGCTTGCGCCCGAATGTGGGGTAGTTCTATAACTAACTCATCGGCGGGACACACCGCCACGGAGGAGAGAGAACATGACCAACCCCGCCGCCAACGACATCGCGATCAGCGCCAACGAGTTCCGCACCATCTTCGTGAACGTGCTCAACGACTCCACCACCCTGGGGGATCTTCTCGCGGACTCCGCGACCTTCCGCCGCCAGCGCGGGTTCCACAACAAGGCGACCGGCGAGTATGTGGCCGCTAAGGACTTCACCCTCCGCGGGATCCGCAAGGGCGGCGCGGGTCACGTCGCGGCCTACCTCGGAATGACCGGGACCGACATCACCGGACGCCGTGTCTGGCTTCTCGACGGAGCCACGGTTACGGACCTCGGGATTGCCTAGAGCCACCACGAGCCCACCCCGGGGCCTAGTACCGGGGACGGAGGAGAGACCATGACCAACGCCGCCGACCTTCCCAACAAGTTCGCCACTGATAGCCGCCTGTTCGTGTGGGACGAGATGAACGCCATCCTCGTCCGCATCGACTCCCGCGGGACCGGTCGGTCCCTCTGCCACCGTTACGCCCCCATTGCCGCCACCCCCAACGGCCTGGACCTCGGGCTCGCCTTCTGGGACACCTGGGGGGAGGTTAAGCCCCGGGAGTGCCAGGGCTAGCGGCCCGCCCACCACAAGCAAGCCCCGCCCCGAGCGGGGTTTTTGCTTTTTCTGCTCCTTTTCTCGCTTTTCCGCTTGCGAGTGCATTCGGCCCGGTCTATAAATAATCCAACAGCGGGGACGAGCCCCGGAGGAGAGAGACGATGACCACCACCCGCGCCAACATCTCCACCGTCTCCTTCGCCACCCGCCCCGAGGCCGTGGAGTGGCTCGCGGTCAATGACTTCCGCCGCTTGCCTGTCAAGGGCTCGGAGCGTTGGTCCGCCACCGAGTGGAGCGACGACGGGCGGAAGGGCGTGACGTTCGCATCCGCAGCGGGTCGCGACGAGATCGGGAACGTTATCGCCTTCGACCTCGTCACCTACTACTAGCCAGAACGCCCCGCCCGTGGCCTTGTACCGGGCAGGAGGAGAGAGAGATGAGCAAGCAGATCGGCAAGTGGGAGAACCTGGGGACCTTCGAGGGATGCACCGAGTGGAGCCTGGAGGTCGGCGGGGAGTGGGTCGCCAGGATCCAGCGGGAGCGCCCCACCCGCTGGCACGCCAACGGGGTCGGCGGACTCGTGCGGGACCGTGAGGCCCCCTGGGTCTGGTGCGCGGACGTGGACGGAGCCGACGTGGAGATCCCCAACGGGGCCACGGTCCGAGAGGCCAAGGCGATCGTCCTCCAGGCCCTGATCGCATGAGCGCGACCCCAGACACCCATAGCCCCGCCCGGGGCCTTGTACCGGGCAGGAGGAGACGATGAGGACGAAGATCGATCGGGGTTGGTATGAGGTGCGGGGCTCCCACGTCGTGGCGACCTTCCACTATGGCGGGGATCGGTGCCGAGACTGGATCGTGACCCAGGACGCGGAGCAAGCCAGGGCGATCCACCATGCCGCCCAGCACGCGGATCCGCTGGATCCCCGCTACCGGGTCCACCTCTGCGACGTGGACGGGGTCTTTAGCAGGCTCTCCGACGCCACCGCGGCCATCCTGAGATGAGCGCGACACTAGACCGGATCCGAGCCCAGCGCGCGATCCTCGCGGCCCGAGAGGGCGACGGGGAGACCGCGCGGGCTCATGCGGCGGGGCTCTCTGGGGAGCCTCGGAGGCTCGTGGAGGAGGCCCTGGAGATGGAGGAGGCCCTGGGGAGCCTGTTCGGGTTCCTGCTGTATGTGTGGCCGGTCCTCCACGGCGCGCGGCCATTCCTCCCGGCTCCCTACGTGCGCGTGATGTGTGACTGGATCGAGGAGCGGATCACATACCGCCGCCCCAACGGCTACCTCGCGGTCCCTCCCGGGTCCATGAAGTCCGTCGTGGGCTCGGTCCTCTCCGCGCCCTTCCGGTGGCTCCACGATCCGACGTGGACGTGCATCTGGCTCAGTGGCTCGGATCGGGTGGTCTCCCGGGACTCAGGCCGCGCCCGGTACATCATCCGCTCGGAGCGATACCAGCGGCTCCTCCGGTATCAGGTCCGAAGGCTCCGAGAGCTTGACCAGTGGAGGGGCGGACCCTGGGACGAGGTCCTCCAGGCGGGGGATCAGCCGTGGGCCTTCCGCGATGACAAGAATGAGCGCCTCTGGTTCGAGTTAAACAGCGGCGGGGGCCGTCAGTGCCTCAGCACCCGGAGCACCCAGATCACCGGCCTCCGTGGCGGGATGTGGGGCGTAGACGATGCCCTGGACGCCTCGGAGGTGATCCGCGGCTCGGAGGATCAGACCGCCCGCCGACTGCTAGAGGTGCGGAGCGTGATCGCGGGCCAGCTATGGAACCGGATCGATGACCAGCGGGACGGGCATCACGCCCGCATGGTGATCGGCCAGAGGCTCCACGATCTGGACGTGGGAGGGTGGCTGATCCGCATGGGCTGGGATCACCTCTGCCTCCCCGCCGAGTATGACCCCGAGCACCCCCACGCCTCGCCGTCAGATCCGCGATCTGAGCCCGGGGAGTTACTCCACCCGGTCCTCCTATCGTCTGAGATCCTAAACCGCCAGAGAGAGGTGATGGGGCCGTCACAGTACGCCGCCCAATACCGGCAGGACCCCCAGAAGGAGGGCGGGAACGAACTAGCGGAGGCCCTGGACGCTTGTCCCCGATTCTTCGAGCACCCGGCCACGATCACGATGGATCAGAGGTGGGCCAGCATTGACGCCACGTTCGGGACCACCAAGGCCACCTCCTCCCGCGTGGCGATCGAGGCTATGGGACGCCAGGGCGCGATCCTGTACCTGTACGACCTCGACGCGGACGTGATGACGTGGCACGAGATGCGCCAGCGGTGTCTCGACTTCGCGCGGGCTCAGTCCCCGGGGCTGGACTCGTTCATCGTGGAGACCAAGGCCCTCGGCCCCGCCCTCGTGGAGGACCTTCAGAGGGTGATCCGAGGGGTGGAGGGGTTCTCCCCTGGGTCTCAGTCGAAGGAGAGCCGGATCGGCGTCCTCGCGGCCCGTATGCGCTCAGGGCAGGTCTACCTCCCGCACCCCGACGCCACATGGCTCCGCCGCGTCTCGGTGAGCTACTCGGAGATCGCCACCCTCCTCCCTATCGCCAGGGCGCGCGGGGACCGGTGGCCGGATGCACTCGGGAAGGACTCGGGGCGCGTCTCCGTTCCGTGGGTCGTGATGTTCGAGGCTGAGTGCCGAGACGGGACCGGGCGGAACGACCTTCCCGACGCGGCGGCTCAGGGCGTGATCTGGGAGCAACGGAAGAGGCCGACCGAGCGGATCAAGCTGACGCCCGCGGCCCCGGAGGTCGCCTCCCCGTGGTTCTCCGGGGATATGTGGGACGGATCTGGCGGGTTCTAACCGCTACACGTCTCGCCTTTTACATCTTTCTTTCGCTTTACGCTTGCGCCTGTGTGGGTGGTCATCTATAACTAACTCATCGACGGGGCACGACGCCCCAGGAGGAGAGAGACAATGACCATCGCCCGCACCATCCAGACCCAACTCGGCGGCGCTCTCGTGATGATGGGAGCCTTCAACCTGATCGACCACGGGGACGCCCTGTCCTTCAAGTTCCGCGGGAGCCGAAAGGCCAACTACCTCAAGATCACCCTGGCCGGTGATGACACCTACACGATGGACTTCCTCAAGCTGGGCCGGAACTTCTCGATCAAGGAGGTGGCGTCCTTCTCCGGTGTCTACGCCTCGAACGTCAAGAGCGTGATCGAGTCCACCACGGGCCTCTACACGAGCCTCTAGGCCACAAGCCCCGCTCCGATCAAGCCCCGCCCAGGCGGGGTTTTTTCGTTCTAGAAACGCTGGACGCCTCGCCTTTCCGATATTTCTTCGCTTTTCCGCTTGCGCTCGATATCGCCCGCGTCTATAAATAGAGCATCGACGGGGCAACGACGCCCCAGGAGGAGAGAGACCATGACCGCACTTGACGCCGACCTCGCCCGCTTCGCCGCCTCTGACCTTCGCCTCGCCCGCAAGCAAGGGGACGCCCTCATCGGCCAGACCCGCCTCGGGACGCTCTCGCTCCGCTACGACGCGGGCCACTACTCCCTGACCACCACGGGGATCGCGCCCACGGTGATCGCGGAGGGCAAGGCCGCGACGGTCAAAGCCGCGCTGGCCGACTGCTACCTGATCGACTAGCAACCCAGAGCCCGCCCGGGGGCCTTGTACCCGGGAGGAGGAGAGAGAGATGAGCAACTGGTCTGTGATGACGTTCCGCGCCGGGAGCCGTGTCTGGCGCTCCCAGATCCGCCGCAACGGGCGGATCGTGCAAGAGATCGAGTACACCGGCACGAAGCGTGCCGCGGAGACTGACGCCCGCGTGACGATGGAGGCCCTCGCTAGGGCCGAGAGCTAGGGAGGGAGCCATGAACAACCCCGGCCATTGCATCACCCCCGGAGGGGAACTCGGAGCGATCTGGACCTTCACCTCCAGGGCGGACGCCGCCGCGTGGCGGGAGGAGTTGAGGCGGGAGAACCCGGATCAACGTGTGCGGATCGTGCGGCGGACGCTGGCCGTGCTGGGGTCGTCCACGCCGATCTTCTGCCTCGTGATCGGAGGCTAAAGAGGAGACGGAGAGGCCCTGGGGAAATCCTCGGGGCTTTTTCTTTCGCTTTTTTTCGCTTTTCCGCTTGCGCCCAATATCGAGGGGGTCTATAAATAATCCAACGGGGGCACGGAGCACCCGGGAGGAGAGAGAACATGACCACGAACGCCGCCAACTACGCCGACCTCAACAACTGGTTCTCGATTCGCCGCGGCGATGGTCTCGATGTCCTGCGGTCCAAGGACAGCAAGTGCGAGATCCGTAGCTATCGTGACGAGGTCTCCGGCGAGCGGGTGTATGACCTGTACTACCAGCGGCCCGGATCGCTCGGTGCGATGGCTTTCGGTGACACCTACCAGAGCAGCCAGACGGCGGCGGAGGCCGCGCCCGGACTCTTCGAGGTGTCGCGCTAAGTCAACCCACGAGCCCCGCCCCGGGCCTAGTACGGGGCACCCTTGACGGTTGCGCGATCTTATGCCCGCGCGTACTTTGCTCGCGTGGAAGACAACGGCTCACTCACTTGGACCCTGGCGGTTGACGCGGCGACGGTGGAACGCGCCAAGGCCACGGGTCAGCCCCAGATCACCGTCCCGCGCGAGATCACCGCCCTGGCGACTCAGGCCCCAAGCGGGCTCCCTCGGAAGGACTACGCGCCCCCGAGCGTCTACGTCTCCGGGGGTGAGGTCCAGCTAGAGCACAACGACCGGCTCGATCAGGATCAGTGGTTCGGGTTCGACGGGTACATCGGCTTCCGGGACAAGATGGTCCGCGAGTGGCCGATCCTCCAGGCGGGGAAACTGGCCTGGAGCCTCTCCACGCTCTCGCGCCAGTGGCGGATCGATCCCCCGAAGGGCGGCGATTCCCGCGACCTGATGATCGCGGAGTTCGCCCGCACGGTGATCGATGACCACTACGCGGGCGGCGGCGGCGGGATGATGGGCCTCCTGAGCCAGTTCGCCACGCTCCCGACGGATGGCTTCGTCCTGGGCCAGCCATACTATCCGGTCGATCCCACGATCACGGTCCGCGATGACTCCGGGGCCGTGGTCCTACAGGGCGCACACACGCTCCAGATCGCTCCGATCCCCGCGTGGAACGTCCAGTATTGGCTCCCCGAGCCGGGGCCGCACAATCGGACCGTGTGGGGCGTGGAGGTGTACAACGTCGGAGGGGACGAGGAGATCGCCAAGGCGACCCGCGCCCGCAACTACGACAACGTGCGATTTAGGGCGGATCAGCTAGTCCACGCGCGCTTTATGCCCCAGGGGAACGACCCCGCGCCCTATGGCCTCCTCCGGCCCAACTGGAGCCTCTGGGAACAGTGGCGCACCCTGAGCAAGCTCCAGATCAACGGGTGGCAGAAGGCGGCATTCGGGATCCCACAGATCGAGACGACGGCGGAGGCGAACCCCGGCGATATCGCCACGGTGAATCAGATCGTCTCCAACCTCCGCGCGGGGGCTCTGGCGAGGTACTCCCTCCCGCCCGGGTTCCGGGTCACCTACCGGGAGGTGCCGTTCAGAGCGGGCGACCTCGACAAGACCAAGCAGCAACTCAAGATGGACGCCCTCGCCGGGATGTTCGCTCAGCATGTGGCGACCGGCTCCGCCAACGGGACCCAGGCCCTCCACGGGAGCCAGAAGCAGGAGTTCCACGCCCTGGCCGAGTATGTGGCGCGGACCATCGTCTCCACCCTGACGCGCGGCCCCGTCTCCACGGCCCCCTTGAAGCGTCTGGTCTCGCTCAATTTCCGGGACGTGGAATCCTATCCGGTCCTGTCCTTCGGCCCCATGCCGGTCTCGGACCCGTCCGAGTTCGTGGCCGCGATCACGAAGGCATCCGACGCGGGCGCGTTGACTCTGGACGGCGGGATCGAGGCCACGATCCGCGATGCGCTGAACCTGCCTGAGATGCCGATGGAGACCTCGGCCCAGTGGAAGGCGCGACTCCAGAACGAGGCCCCGCCGAACATCACGCCGACCCAGGCGGACACGGGCGAGGAGGACGAGCCAGACGGACCGGACGAGCCCCCGGAAGGTCCGCCCGATGGGGACGGCGGCGGAGTCACTGACTCGGGCGGCGAGGAGGCCGACGAGGCGGAGGATCAGTCCGAGGTCCGAGCGGCGGCGGAAGACCCCGCGAAGACTCCCGCCCTCCCTGAGGAGCGGGTCCGCGGCTCGAAGAAGAACCCCGAGGGATCCGCCAGTGGAAAGCGAGGCGGGATCGAGGTCTCGCCCGCGGTGGAGGAGGCCCTACGCGCCAAGGTCGAGGACCACAACGATGGCCGCACCTCGAAGGCTCGACGGGTGGACCTGGGCGCTCTGAAGGCTGTGTATCGACGCGGGGCGGGTGCCTTCTCCGTCTCCCACCGTCCAGGGATGACCCGGAACCAGTGGGCAATGGGGCGCGTCAACGGGTTCCTCCGCCGCGTGGCTGGCACCGGAGGCCACCCCCAGGACGATGATCTGCTCCCAGAGGGCCACCCGAACAAGCCACAGGCCGCGGCGGATCTGCTCCCCGAGTCCCGCGTGATGGGGGATCGGATCGTGGCCGGTCCCGGTGGTCGCGCGGTCCGTCCGATCGAGACGGTGATCCGCCTCTCGGAGACCCTCGCGGTCACGAACGCCGGGAAGGACGAGGTGACGAAGGTCCTCGTGGACTGGCGGATGGAGACCGCGAAGGAGTACGGGGACAGGCTGGAGAAGGACGCCGAGACCCTCGGGGACGTGGCGGACATCCCGGTCCCGAACGAGCGCGAGCTAGAGCGGAACCTGATCACCGCCCTCCGCCGTGTGTACCGCTCGGGGCGGCTCTCCGTCGAGAGCGAGATGGATCGCCTGGAGGATGACCCGTCCTTGGCGGCGGACCTCGCAACCGGTGAGGCCAAGGTGGGCTCCCCGGGGATTCCAGCGCCGGAGAGGACCCTGGTGGCCTCCGCGGAGTCAGACACACACATTCCCCCGGAATCGGTGCGAAAGGCCGCGAGAGACGCTCTCAGCGCCCGCAAGGACGCACACCCAAGCGAGCGAGGGATGACCGCGGTGGGTCTGGCCCGTGCTCGGGACCTCGCGAACGGACGCCCGGTCACGATCGCCACGATGCGTCGGATGAGGTCCTACTTCGCCCGCCATGAGGTGGACAAAGAGGGCGCGACTTGGGACGAGAAGGGCAAGGGCTGGCAAGCGTGGCAGGGCTGGGGCGGCGACCCTGGCCGCGAGTGGGTGGAGCGGATCTTGGAGCGCGAGGACGCCCGCGCGATGGCTGAGCACGCCGCTTGCCCCGCGGCGACTCAGAGCGTCCAGATCAACACCCGGAACCGGGACGCGACGGTCCGCCAGTTCGGCTATGGGCCGCTCAATGTGGACCGCCCTGGGGACTTCTGGGAGGAGATCGCGGAGGCGTGGGACACGTCCGAGGAGGCGGCGCGGGAGAGCCTCTGCGGGAACTGTGTCGCCTTCGATGTGTCCCCCAGGATGGAGGCATGTATGCCGGGGCCGGTGTCCGACGAGGACGGGCGGCTCGGGTACTGCCACATGCACCACTTCAAATGCCACAGCGCGCGGACGTGCCGAACGTGGGCGAAGGGCGGACCCATCACCGAGGACGAGGTCTCCCTGGAGTGGCAGGAGCGGTCCTCGGGGGCTGTGGCGTCCTCTGATCACGTCCACGGCCCCGGCTGTGGGTGCGGGTCTTCCGGGGCGCTCCTCGACTCTCGGAGGCTCGTGGAGCGGATCCGCGCGATGGCGGATCAGCCCAAGGCCGGAGGGAGGCGGAAGGTCCGCGCGCCGAAGCCCGCCCCGGCCCAGCCTGAGAGCGAGGTGGACGAGATCGAGCCGAACGAGGCGATCGAGTCCGTGGCGCGGACGACCGTGGCGGCGATGGTCGCGCGGCTCCGCAACCGAGCCCAGAGCGTCCTCCAGAACGCCGGGATCGGCGGGGCTCTGCCCACCCTCGGGATCGGGGCTCTGGTGACGAGCGCGATCCGCGCCCTCTCTCCCGGCACGGAGGCCAATCAAGCGCAAGCGGATGTGAATACCACCTTCGGCCTGGGGCGAGCCCAGCAACAACGGGCCGAGGGCGCGGACCGGTTCATCTTCAGCAACCTCTTGGAGAGCCAGACCTGCCAGTTCTGCGATCAGTTCGACGGGACCGTTTTCGGCCCCGATGAACTGGACTTCTTCGCCACGCCCTTCCAGCTATGCGAGGGCGGGGACAAGTGCAACTGTCTGATCCTCGCGGTCCCGCCCGAGCAGGAAGAGTTCCGGCCCGACCTCGGGTGATCTGGGGGGTCTTGAGTGTTCACGTCCCACCGCTTTCCGCGGCCCTTCTGGTACCCCACGATCTCCTTCTTCCAGTCCCCGGTGACGAAGGACGTGGCCCTAGCTCCGACTCCAGGGACCCTGACGGCGACGGCGGCGGCTGAGTATGGGCGGGTAGGCACCTCGGAGGCGCGGCACATCGCCTACGCCCACCTCCACCACGAGGTGGACGGCTCCTCGGGCTCCACCACTATGGAGATGTACCGGAGGCGGGGCGCGGTGGTGACTCTGATCGCGAACGTGACCTTGGCCGCGGGCTCGGGGGACTTCACGACCGTGGCGTGGACCTTCACCTCCCCCGCGGTCCAGTACCTCCAGGCGGGGGATTACCTCCACGTCCAGGCCACGAGCAAGATGGGCGGGAGCCCCGTGGCGTTCATCGACGTGCATTGGGACGCCTTTGAGGGGCTCGGATAGTGGCGCGACCCCCACGGACCACACTCCCAGACGGGATCGGCAAGGAGGCGGATCGGGTGGTCGCACTCCGCGAGGGATTGACCGCGGACGCGGTGCGGAAGATGCGCCAGAAAGCGCAGATCCCCTCGGCCCACGGATGGGGAGGGGATCGGCGCTCGAAGGACTGGCGGGAGAAGGGCTAGACGTACCGGCGACCGTGCGAGTCTCGAATGGAGACGGACTCGACGTGAAGGTTCATGAACTTGAACCCGGACTTCCGATGCCAAGCCACATAGGCGGCGCTCTCCTCGGCCTCTGATTCTGACGGGTACTCCCCCACGAGCACCCAAGACCTTCCGGTAAAGAACTCGACACAGAACATCACTCTCTCCTCCCGCGGCGCTTCGTGCCCCGCTAGTGAGTTAGTTATAGAAACCAGCCAGACCGGACGCAAGCGGAAAACGGAAGAAAGTTGGAAAAAGAGCCCCAAGCACGAAACCCCGCACGGGGCGGGGCTTGTGTGCGGCCCGTGTGGGCTCAATCGACGTAGGATAGCTGAGCGTCGCAAGCCCGTTTCCAAACCGCCGCCCGGTAAGCCGCGCGCTCGTCCCAATCGCCCCAATCGTCCTCTCCCGCAGCCTCGCAAGCCGCCTCCCAATCGTCCTCTCCCGCAGCCTTGCGAGCCGCCGCCAGTTCGCCGTCCAGCCAAGCCTCGGCGGCATCGCAGAGCGCCATCGCGGCCTCAACGTCACCGCCGCGGGCTGCGGCCTTAACCTCATCCTCGACTCCCCACAAGGCGGCGCGGTTGAACTCGGCGGCGCTAGCGGCGAAACCGGCCTCGATAGCCTCGCCCTGGAGGTTGCGGTAGAGGCGGCGGAAGATGGTCAGGTCGTTGTTCATGGTGTCTCTCCGGGCGGGTTGTTGTTGTTGTGTCCCGCTGACGATTTATTTATAGAACGCCCCCACATTCAGCGCAAGCGGAAAAGCGAAGAAAGTTGGAAAAAGATCCGGGAGCGGGCCTCCGTCCCCGTTTTTTCCGTTTGAATCCGCACCCGTTACGCTTGCAACCTTTCCGCGATGCCGTTCCCGAATCAGCACGCCGCACGCCAGAGGGACCCCGAAGGCTTCATCCGGTTTCGGATGGGCAAGCTCCCAGGGGCTCCCGAGTGGCTCTCCGTCGTCTATGGGGTCCGCGCCGATGGCGGCTCCGAGATCCAGTCCGTCCGCGCTGACGCGGCGCGAGTGGGCGCGGAGGAGTTCAAGCAATGGCTTCGGGAGCATGGGATGGCTCACCGGATCGAGGAGGCCACTGGCGAGATGGGCGAGCATGAGGAGGAGGAGGCCCACATGGGCGACCACTCCGACAAGCCACACCAGATGGAGATGGCGTACCACCCCGAGATAGGGATGGCCAACCGGGCCGACTTCACCCAGCCCGAGTACCTCAAGGCCCCCCGGATGCTCGGGGAGGCGTATGAGCCCCACGCCGTGGCCCTCATGGACGGTCAGCGGGTAGAGGTCGAACTACTCCGCACGGGCGAGCACCGGCCCCGCATGATGGGCGGGAAGCCGCACTCCGGCCCCTCTGCCCTCATGGTCACCGAGGAGATGATCGACTCCCTGGTTCGGGGCTTCGCGGCTGCGAAGCAAGCGGATCACTATGTCGGCGGCTCGGTCCCCGTGGGCTATGAGCACGACGAGGTGAGCGCGATCCGGGACGGGAAGATCGACCCCGCGGACGTGAAGCGGCTGGCGGCGGTCTACCGCGAGGTGCGGAAGCGCATGAACGCGGACGGCTCAGCCTCGCTCATGGGCTCGTTCGAGTACACCGACGAGGGCCGAGGCAAGGTCCGCGCGGGAGAGTTCCGCGGGTTCTCGCTGGTCTTCGCCCCTCCGGGGATGGCGCTGGACTCGAAGGGACGCCCGATCGACGAGTACGTCCCGATCGGCGGAACCCTCACGAACCGCCCCTTCGTTCGCACAATGGACCCGATCGCGGCGTCCGAGATCAACCCAAAGGAGGTCCCTCAGATGGACATCAAGCACTTGCGCGGCCCGCTCGCGCTTTCGGAGAGTGCTACGGAGGCGGACGCTCTGGCCGCTCTCGTGGCCCTCAAGGAGCAGGCCGAGAAGGCCGTGGTCCTTGAGGACGAGTTGAAGAACGTGACCGCGGAGCGTGATGCCGAGCGGGAGAAGGTCGCCGCCCTTGGCGAGCGTGACCGCACCCTGACGCTCCGGCAGGCTGTGGCCGATGGCCGGATCGCCAAGGCCCAGGAAGACCGCTACTGGCGCGTCCTGACCGCCCTCGGCGAGGAGGAGGCCCACGCCCTCTTCCCCGTCCAGAACATCCCCACCCAGCCGGTGGCGGACGTGGTGGCGGCTCCCTCCGAGGGGACCGCGCCCAAGGGCGACGACTTCGACGCCACGATGGCCCTGGCGGAGAAGATCCAGAAAGAGCACGGGATCACCGAGGCGGAGGCATTCGTCCGCGCCTGGGACTCCCTGAGCAGCAACACCCAGGCGGAGGCGTAGACCATCATGGGACAGAAGTGGAAGCCAGAGATCCAGTCCTTTAAGACCAACGCGAACTTCTCGGCCAACTCCTGGCACATCGTCAAGTTTGCCGCGGACGCTGATATCGACCTCTGCGGAGCCGGTGAACTGATGTTCGGCGCTCTCACCGACGAGGTGGGCGAGGCCAACACCGATGACAAGTACGTCGATGTACAGGTTGGCGGAGTCATCAAGGTTGAGGCCGGAGCCACCGTCACGGGCGGCACCCTCGTTATGAGCAACGCGGCGGGCGAAGCTATCCCCGTCACCACCGGCAACTACGCCCTCGGACAAGCGATCCAGGGCGGCGCAGACGGCGA
Organism: uncultured Chitinophagaceae bacterium; assembly: GCA_964555385.1. Taxonomy (GTDB): domain Bacteria; phylum Planctomycetota; class Planctomycetia; order Pirellulales; family UBA1268; genus UBA1268. The sequence continues at coordinate 10,466 of CAZKSP010000012.1, read as the reverse complement.
GTTGATCTCCGTCCTCTGGTCAGTCTCCTACTACGAGGAAGGGTAGTCTCCAATGGCCAATCGTAGCGATTTCACACAGGATCGGTTCCTCCAGCGTTACGCGCGCATGCTCGCGCCGGAGGATGGGTCCTTCATTGCGTACAACAGCGCCGCGTGCCCCGTCATCGACGTGGACACGATGAGCGGGAACTTCATCGACGTGGGTCTGGGCTTCGCCGCTGAGTCCCCGTTCGACGATATGGTCCTCGGCCCCGGCATGGACCGCCCCAACGTGATCCGCACGTCGATCACCGAGGTGGACGGGTGGAACCTTAACGAGCGCGCCCAAGGCGTCCTCGTGAACAAGACCTCCCAGAAGTTCGCGATGGGGAACGGTAACGACCTCCGCCGCGCGCACACCGCCCGGCTGATGAAGTACACCTCCATCGTCCGCGAGCGTGTCCTCGCCAACCTCGTCTTCAACGCGACTACCTTCTCCGGCTTTACCGCCGCGGTGGGTACTCAGTGGGACGCGGCTGGCTCGGATCCGGTGGCGGACGCCCTGACGGCTCAGGACTCCGTCCTGACCAACGCCGGGGTCAAGCCCAACACCGCGATCATGGGATACGAGGTGTACAAGGCCCTGCGGACCAACGATCGGATCCTCGAACTGTGGAGCCGCACCTCGTCCAGCGGCGGGATCGTCCCCGACGACGCCCTGGCCGCGGCCCTCGACGTGGATCGGATCATCGTCGGCGCGGCGAGCAGCAACACCGCAGCGGAGGGGCTCACGGAGAGCAAGTCCTTCATCTGGGGCAAGTTCTGCCTGTTCGCCCACATCGTCCAGAGCCCGACCCCGTACACGCCCCAGTCCTGCATCCAGCGGTTCCGGTTCCGCGGCGCGGGTGACCCGGAGATCCGTCGCTACGACCTCCCCGGTTCGTACCAGGAGCAGATCGACGCGATTTACTGCGAGCAGTTCACGGTGCCGACCCCGGCCCTGGGCTACCTGTGGTCCTCGGTCGTCTCCTAATCACACCTGAGAGGAGGTAGGCCATGAGCCTTCCAGTTCTTGTAGATCGGGTGTTCCTCGGTGATGTGACGATCAACCGGTCCCTGACTGTCACGGGCGATCTGCTCGCTCCGCAGTTGGTGACCGAGGAGATCGACGACCCGGGCGATGCGGGGGCCATTCCGGTGACCTCCTCGGGCTCGTGCATGTTGACCAGTGGCGGCAGCGGCGAGACGCGAACCCTCGCGATCCCGGCGTTCGTCGGCCAGCGGCTGAACATCGGCTTCGACACGGACGGCGGTGGCGACATCGTGATCACCGTGGCCCAGCCGGTGAACCAGACCGGGAACAACACCCTGACCGGGCAGGATGCGGGCGACCACATCAGCCTGGAAGCCATCACCGTGGGAGGTGCCTACCGCTGGCGCGTCCTCGCGAATGACGGCTTCGCCCTGAGCACGGTCTGATAGAGAGCAACGGATAGGAGCGCATCCAATGGCTCGCTATAAGGTCGCGCCCGGTCGGGCAGTAGGAAAGCAGAACGGGGGCGGGGTCATCCGCTCGGGTGATCCCCTCCCGGATCTCTCCCCCGCGGACATCGCCCGCTTTCTAGCGGACGGGTCGATCGTCCTAGACGAAGCGGTGGAGAAGGAGCCCCCCCAGGAGCCCGCACCCTCGCCCATCTCTCCTCCGGGAGGGGGTGCGGACTCCGCTCCGGGGTTCTCGGTCCCTAGCAAGTGGCCGAGCATCAAGAGCATGCCCGCGTATCTGGAGGGCCTGAGCGCCGCCGAGGTGCGTTTTCTCCAGGCCAACGACCCCAGGGTCTCCTCGGCCTCGGAACAGGTCTACAGGGACGCCCTGGCGGCTCTGGAGGCGGAGTGATGAAGGTCCGCCTCTTGTGCCCCATGCGTGGGGCATTCCGAGTGGAGGGCGAGCCTCGCCCGGTCCCGAGCCTCCCGGCTGGGGCTGTGATCGAGGTCTCGGAGGATGACGCGGAGCGGATGATCCGCCGTCGTCAGGCGGAGGCCGTCAAGGCTCCCGCGCCGAAGAAGGCGAAGAAGGCAAGCAAGCCGAAGGAGGGCTAACCCGTGCCGTTTAACGCGAGCATCTCCGAGGCCCTCAGTCACGCGCCCCAGGTCGGAACCCTGACCTCCACGACCACGCCCACGAGCACCCAGGGGACGTTCCTCTGGGGCCGGGCGTATGACTTCATCCGAACTCAGCTCAAGATGGCGGGCGTCTCCGTCGCCTTCACGGCCTCCAGCGCGGGGGAAGGGTGGGCCAAGGAGGTGGAGTCCCTCCTCACGTCTGGGCGCGTCCTGGAGGCCAAGGGGAGCGTCGGAGTGCGCGCCCAGGGCGTCCGAGCCGCGGGCCAGGGTGACACGACGGCCCAGAGGCTGATCGAGGCCGCGATGGAGATGCTCGCGCAACTCCGCGAGGATCGGCAGTTGCGGCGGGTCTTGATCGCAGACGGCGCGGCAGATGACCTCCCGGCCTCTCCCTTCGCCAACTCGGACTGGACGGACGGCAAAGATCCAGACTACTCCGAGACTTGGGGCGGGGATAACGTGGCGTACATCCCCGGGCCGGTGATCCAAGACGCGGAGCCGCTCTAATGGTCTCCCGCTCACAGTTCGGCGGGCGCGTCGGGGACGGCTTCACGATCACGATGGAGCCGGGGGGCCTCAAGTTGCTCCGCGGCATGGAGAAGTGGGCGGATCTGATCGAGGACGCCTCCGAGGCGTGGCCCCACGTCACGACCCTGATCCACCGTCACAACATGCGGACCTTCAAGTCAGAGGGCGCGGCCACAGGGAATCGGCGCAAGTGGGCTCCGTTGTCCCCGGCCTATGCGATCCAGAAGGCGCGAGAGTTCCCGGGCCGTCCGATCCTTGTGCGTACTGGGGCGCTCCGTAGTGCGCTCACGGGCGGTTCCGGGTCTCGTGTCCGCAAGACGAAGAAGACCCTCACGGTGGGGGCGAAGGGCGAGCAGGCGGAGATCGGCACATACCACCAGTACGGGACGGCGTACATGCCCGCGCGCCCTCCGATCAAGTTCGACCCGAGGATCAAGCCCGGGACGCTCCCCTATGTGGTGTCCCAGATCCTCCAGGCCATGATCGTCGCTAAGCGACGGCAGGCCCTCGGTGCCGACGCCGGGATCATCGACGCCAAGGACTTCGAGCGCCGCCAGGGCTCCATGCAGCGCCTCGCGCGCAAGAAGACCCGCTGATGCCGATCGTCGGAGCCAGACTGGTCACGGACGCCCTGTATGCGTTCTTGACGACCTCGGACAGCGTCCGCGCGTCCTTCAATGACCACCTCGCAACGTACAGGAGCCAGGAGGGCATCTCCATCGACGAACTCCCGGATGTGGTGCAATGGGACAACTACGTCTTTTTGGGCTCTCAGACGGACACCCAGAGCCCCTACGGTGGGGTGATCTGGGAGAGCAGTTCTCGGGAGACCTCGAACAACTCCCGCGAGGTCCCGCACACCCTGAGCATCCTCCTGATGTGCGTAGATCGGGACGTGGCCGGAGATGAGGCCACCTTGGTCCAGCGGTCCCTCGACTATGACGCGGTCATGCGGTCCATGTTCCTCCGCTCGACCACGCCCGGGGCCTACGGGTACACGCTGAACAACGGAGGTACCACGGGGAACGCCCGGGGGCGTATCCTCCGAGCCGAGATCGTGGAGGCGGAGAGCCTCTTCCTTTCCGAATTGAACACCGCGAACACCCTCCTCCGCTGGGGCGTTGAGGTGGTGGTGATCGAGGACTACCCCGGCGCGTGAGCCGGATGGAGTAAGAGGATGACTGGACCCAACCGAGGCTCTCCGATTTATCGCGTGATGTTCGTGGACCCTGAGTCCACGTTCGCCACGCCTGCGACTCAGTACCCAGTGGCCGCGGACGCGGTGCGGATCATCAACGCCACGGTGACGAGCAAGAACCCCTCCCAGGCTCGGGAGGACGCCTTCGGCACCGCGACCGCCAACGGGTCGATCTCGCTCAAGGCCACGGTGGAGTGGTCCGCGGAGCTATACGCCTACACCCCCGGAACCGCGGCCACGGCCCCGGACTGGGCCGATCTGCTCGTGAACTGCGGACTCCTCCAGCAGACCGCGGCGGTTGCGGACACGGCGGTGGACACGGTGAGCGGGGCTGAGACCCCAACCACGACGCTGATCCCGATCACGAACGGGGACGGGGCCAACTTCACGGCGGGCGTCTCGTGCGTCACGATCAGCGGAGAGACACGGCGGATCGCCTCGGTCAACACCGCCCCAGGCACCCACGACGAACTCACCCTAGCCACTCCACTCTCCGTGGCCCCCGCGGACGGAGTCACGGTCACCAGCGGGATCACGTTCTCGCCCCACGACGGCGCGGACGCGGACCCTGACGGGGCCACGATCTGGCTCGGGAACAACTCGCACATGTGGCGGCTCACGGGGTCCTTCGCCACGACGGTGGGGGTTAACGGTGGCGGGGACGGAGCGATCCGCCTGACCATCTCGGGCCGCGCCCGGTCCGCGCGTCTCCAGTACACGGGCACGCTCAACGGGTCGATCAACAACTTGGTGACCTCGATCGTGGTCGCGAACGTGGACATCGTCCCCGACGACGTGAGCGCCTCCAATCCATACTACTACACGATCGACGCGGGCGAGACGGACGAGGAGTTCGTCCAGGTCACGGCGAAGGACACCGGCACGAACACGCTCACGGTCGTCCGCGCCTCGCCCTCCGGGTCGGCCTCCTCGCACAGTAGCGGGGCTCTGATCGAGCCATACCAACCCACGGGGACTTACTCGGGCTCGCCCGTCCCGGCGACTGGCGGACACACCTACCTCGCGGACGTGCTCTCCGAGGTGGAGACGTTCGGGGTTGAGGTGGACCACGGCCTGATCCTCCGCGAGGACGTACACGGCGCGGCGTACAAAGTCGCGGACTACGTCCAGGGCATGAGGAACGTGACCGCGTCCGCGGAGGCTTGGAGCCGCTACACCCCCGAGATGCACCGCGTCCGAGACGCGATCCAGCGGACCGGGATCGAGTGGTTCAACCAGCAGGGAGACACCACCGGATCGATCGTCGCGGTGGAGTGCCCGAGCGTCTATGTGGAGGTCCCCGACTTCTCCTTCGACGACGGGGAGGTCCGCCTCTCCTTCTCGGGACAGGCCCGAGGCACCACGGAGGATGAGGTCTTTATCATGCTCGGCTAGTGCCGACCCCGCCCGGGGGTCCCGGGCTCATCCATGCGGAGCGCACAGTCATGGATATCAACGCCCTCCGGGGATATGAGGTACCGCCCGAGCGGTACGTCCCCAAGTTCGCCAACAACCGAGACGCGGCGGAGCCCTTCGCCATCCTTCACAAGCCACTGATCCGGGGATATCAGCACGAGTGGTTCGAGTTACTCGCCCAGGACGAGGAGCGGCGGGAGGGGTCCGACAAGACCGCCCGGGCCACGGTGGAGATCCTCAAGTCGGCGGAGATCGACGGGAACGCCTACCGGTCCAGGTTCATTCGGGCTCATGTGGTCGGAGCAGAGGGGATCACCGATGAGGGCTCTCCCATCGCCCTGGAGGCCCTCTGGGACCTTCTGGACGAGGTGGTGGACCTCGGGGCCGAGGTGATGACCCACGTCCTCTTCGGCGGCGTACTGACGGAGGACGACGCAAAAAACTGAGAGCCGCCCTCCACTATCTGGACGTGCCGGAGATGGACTGGGACGACGAGGAGCGGAGGGCGGCGCGGGAAGAACTGGGCTGGGACGGGTGTAGGCTGTGGGGACGATGCGGTGGAAAGCGATGCAAGCAGGGCGGAGACGGGTGGCGTACACCGGTCACGCTCCCATCGCCTTCGATGCGCCCCCAGGGCCTCAAGGTTCGGGACCGGGCTCTGAACACATGCCCAGACAAGATGACGGGCCGGATCTGGTCCGCCGTTCGTCGGTGGTCGGACGCTCGGGAGGAGAGCCGGAGGACGCTCCCCCAGGCGGGCCACCCCTCGGGACAGCCCGCGTGGCTCTTCGCGGCGTTCGGCGTGCTCGACTCGGAGTGGCAGTTGATCACCCTGGCGCAGCGCGAGAAGGCACGCGAGAAGGCGAACCGGGACCGGAGGTGATCCGTGGCTAGTGCGATCGACATCAAGATCGGAGCGGACACCAGCAAGGCCCAGCGGGAGATCAAGCAACTCGGCGGGGTCTTTGGAAGGCTAGATCGACAGTCGAAGCGGCTCGGGGCGGCGATGTCCTCCCCGTTCATGCTGGCAGCGGCGGGGGCGGCGGCGGCAGGGACCGCGGTGATCGGCCTCTCGGCGGCTCTGGTCAAGAACGCCACGGCGGTGGCGGCGATGGGGGACGAGTTCGCGAGGACCGCGCGCGTGCTCGGCGTCACGAACGCGGAGACCCAGCAACTCTCCTTCCTGGCCGGTCGTGCTCGGGTTGACTTCAGCAAGCTGAACGCGGGCCTCAAGAGGCTCCAGCGGAACATGCTGGACAGCGTGACCGGGAACAAGCGGATGGCCGAGACGTTCGAGCGTCTCGGGATCACCGTCACGAAGTCCGACGGTCGCCTCCGCAGCGTGATGGACGTGTCCCGGGACCTCGCGGACCGGATGAAGGAGCTAGGCCAGAGCGGAGACGTGACGGCCACCCTGATGACCGTTCTGGGACGGGCGGGGGCGGAGACCGCGGACATCTTCCTCGGGGGCTCCGAGGCGTTCGATCAGGCGGACGCGGAACTCAGGCGTCTCGGTGGGTACATGAGCGAGGAGGCGATCGCGGCCTCCGAGGAGTATCAGACCGCGGTCGCCAACCTCCAGACGGCGTTCATCGGGGTCAAGTCAGCACTCGCGGAAGACGTGATCCCGGTCTTGACCGACCTGATCACGTTCTTTACCGAGGAGGGGATCCCGACCACCAGCAGATTCATCGAGTCCGTGAAGGACCTCCCGTCCTTCTTCGATGACCTCGCCACGTCGCTCTTGGACGCGATTCCGGGGCTCGACGGGTTCGGGGCCGCACTAGATCGGATCCGAGGTAAGGAGGCCACTCTGGCCCGCCAGAGGGCGGAGAATCAGAAGTTGGCGGCTCGTGCTGCGGGCCAGGAGGCCGCGGGAGCCCCCGAGGACCTCGTGATCCTCCCGGACGGTCGAGTGGTCACCGAGTCCGAGGCCGCGAAGATCAAGTCCTCGGCTGCGGCCCCGGCTGCGGCTCCGTCTGGTAGGCGTGCGGGCCGGTCTGGACCCGCGCCGGTTGTCCCCGGATCTGCCGCTGAGAGGGCGCGAAGGGAGCGGGAGACCGCGGCGTTCATCGGCGGCGGGATGGACTTTGGGCGGGCCGACGAACTAGCGGGGGTCATAGAGTTCGAGAACGCCAAGACGATGGCGAAGGTAGAGGCGGAGCGCGCCCGTCAGGAACAGCTTGATCAGTTGAGGAAGGAAGACCTCAAGCGGCAGGAGGAGATCTACGAGCAGGAGATCGCGCTCATCGAGCGGACGAAGCAGGAGCAGATCGGAGCGGCCTTCGCGTCGTTCGGTGCGATTGAGACCCTCGCGGGCATCGCCCAGCAAGCGGTGGAGGACTCCTACTTCGGCCAGACCCTAGCGGGCAAGCGAGCGGCCAAGGCCCTCTTCGTGGCTGGGAAGGCCGCGGCGATTGCTCAAGCCGTGGTGAACACCGCCCTGGCGGTCTCCAACGCTCTGGCGAACATCCCGGCCCCGGCCAATGCGCCCGCGGCGGTGGCGGCGGGGATCGCTGGAGCGGCCCAGATCGCGACCATCGCGGCCACGACGATCCAGGGTGTGGCGGACGCGGGTCTCCCTCCCGGGGCTCTCCGTGAGGCTGGGCTGAACCGGCACACGGTCCTCGCCGTCCGTCAGGATGAGATGGTGATGGACCCGAACGGGACCTCCGAGATCACGAAGATGCTCGCCCTACAGCGCCGCCAGATGGAGGCGGGCGTGATGGGCTCCGCGAACCAACCCACCGAGGTGATCGTGGAGATGGACGGGAGGCGGCTCACCCGCGCCCTGGGGCCACACTTGACACGGTCGGTCGAGGACGGTAGCGACTTCCGGCAGAACGTCCGATACGCGGGAGCAGTCTGATGGCACGGGCGGGCCTTTTCTTGACCGACCTCTTCGGCGGGGACGGCGTCCTCTCCGGCACCTCCGGCGAGACGCCTGAGTTCCCACGGAGCTACCTCCAGACGGACCTACCCGGGCAGATGTACCAGCAATGGGAGGCCCAGGAGGGCGGCGGGTCCTTCGAGTTGACCGCTGGCACGAACGATCGGATCTACATCAACGAGGGCGGGGGGGTGATCACGATCAACATCTCCGGCGCGGCGGGATGGTACGGGGGGTGGAACGCAGCGATCAATCTCGCGGCGGCGATCCAGGCCGAGTTGAACACGGCGGCGAATCAGTCTGGCGCGGGACTCTCGGATCAGTATTCGGTCGGATACAGCCCCACGGCTCGGAAGTTCAGCATCTCCAACGACTCCAACAACGCCTTCACGATGCCGAACGCGAGCAACCCCACCCAGAACGTGATGACGCTCCTCTTGGGGTTCGACGCTACGAACGTGAGCGGATCGTTCGTTTACCTCGCGAACTCTGAGCGGAGTAGCACTCAGACGTGGATCCAGTACACGACCCCACTCGGGAGCGAGATCGCGCCGAACCTGATCGCGCTCATCCTCGAAAGCGTGGGGGGCACGGACACCTCCGCGGCCTCGCTCTACAACGACGTGACGATCTTCGCCTCGAACAGCTACTTCGGGAACGCCTCGGCGGCATGGGAAGCGAGCGCACCGCTTACGATCAACGTCTCCGACCGTCCGAGCGAGGCAGAGAACACCCTCCAGGTGGGGATCACGAGCAACGCGACCGGGTACCGGTATTGGTTCGTCCGCTGGAACCATGTAGACGATCACGCCTACCACCGGATCGGGATCTGCCGAGCTATGGCGGCGATCTCCTCGTCCACGAGGACCGTCCGTGAGATATCGGATCAGGATCTGTTCGTCCGTACCCCGCCCCGCACCTTGGAGAACCAGCATCCGGTGATCCTCAAGTCCGAGTGGCGGATCTCCATCGAGTTGGAGCGGTGGGAGTCCGCGGACTATCGGGCCTGGATGGTCGAGGCGAAGCGGTACGGCAGGGCCAGCGGCATGGTCTTCGCCCTCAACTGGACGGACGTACTCAGCGGGAGCCTCCAGGCAGACGACGAGGCGGACAAGGGATTCCTGTTCTACGGCACGATCCGCCAGTTCTCCGCGGACGCTTACAGCGGGAACGAGTCGGACTACATGAGCGGCCAGATGAGCCTCGGGCAGTTGCGGCCATAGCGTGCCCATCGACTATGCCAAGCGGGGGCTCCGTCTCGGGTACCTGATCCGATGCAGGTACACCACCAGCGGGGGCCAGGATCGCGCTCTAAGGCTCTCCGGCCCCGCCACAAGGGTGGGAACCGGATACACCGCCCCAGACCCTGACGATGGCGCACAGTGGCCCGTGAGGCACTACTGGCGCGGCGGGTCTTTCGACGTGACGATGATCGAGGACCTCGGGAAGCTGGATCAGTACATCGCTCCCCCGGGTCAGTTCTCGATCAAGGTCCCGATCTCCTACCCCCGGGATCCGCGCTCTGAGACCCCGGACGACAGCGGAGACGCGGACCTCCGGGACGCCGTCCTGTACGGGCGGTGGCGGAGCCGCGAGTTCAAGGTCTGGATGATCGACCTCGACACAGGAGCCGCGGAGGAGCGGTTCAGCGGCTTCGTGGACCGGCCCCCGAGCAGCACTCCGGCCACCTTCACCCTCGTGGCACGGGAGTATGTGGCACTCCTGGAGCGCAAGTGGCCCACGGTCCAGTTCCCCGAGGATGACTCCGCGTGGACGGAGAAGAGGTCCGCCGGTCAGGTGGACGCCCTGTACTACCCCGGCACATATGACATCAACCCAGACCACCGGCTCCAAGAGGTGGGAGGCGTGATCGGTCGCGGGGTGTCGATCACGTCATACGAGACGATCTGGCGGGAGTGCCTCCCTTATGGCCAGCGTGGCGTGGTCGCAGGCGGGACTCGCTACTGGTGCCATGTGAGCGCCCAGGAAAACGTCTACGTTCACGAGATCGCGGCGGAGGTCACAGGGCTCCCCACTGGCTCGATCTTCAAGTCCGTGCCCACCATGACGTTTCTCAATACCGAGTACGCCGCGGGGCCTCTTGGGACGAACTTCACCTTCGTGACCGGGGCGGGTGTCGCGTTCCCGTTCACCCAGGGGTTCCGCATCTTCGCGCGGATCTCGGGGCCGGAGATCGGCCAGCCCGATCCGACGCCGGTCGGTAACGGCGCAAAGACCGAGTATGAGGAGTCCTCCAGCGCATCCACCCGCGCTCGGATCGAGGACATTCTGGAGGACTTCATCGAGACCCCCGGGCCTCTCTCGCTCGGGGAG
>CAZKSP010000011.1:0-24156 GCA_964555385.1 uncultured Chitinophagaceae bacterium | reverse complement strand
ACTTGCCCGAGTGGCGGAATTGGCAGACGCGCAAGATTCAGGTTCTTGTCCAGGTAACTGGGTGGAGGTTCAAATCCTCTCTCGGGCACTCATGCTGAGAAAACTTCCCGTCCGACGGTCATCCCGGATACGGTACGCCAAGCGGGCGAGGGCTGCGGTACCAAAACCGGCGTTATACTAGTCATCGCAGGATGCGATGCCTTGCGACAAGTGAAAACCCTCTGGCGTTTTTGCTTGTCGCCAAGCGGGCGAGGGCCGCGGTACCAAAACCGGCGTTATACTTGCCATCGCAGGATGCGATGCCTTGCGACAAGTGAAAACCCTCCGGCGTTTTTGCTTGTCGCCAAGCGGGCGAGGGCCAGGATGGCCGAGCCCGCGCTACAAATAGGGCCTCTAACTCAATCGGTTAGAGTAGCGGTCTTTTAAACCGTTTGTTCTGGGTTCGAGTCCCAGGGGGCCCACTAAGCATTTCTTCGATCGGTGCGGTCAGGACTGCCGCCGGCGACAGTCCTCGCAGCCGCAGGTCACGGATGGCCAGACCGCCGGTACGCTTTGCCAGCCGCTGCCCTGCTTTGTCGGTGATCAGCGGAGTGTGGAAAAACCGGGGCGGTGACCAGCCGAGTGTCTCGTAGAGCAGCAACTGGCGGGCGGTGCTGGTCAGCAGGTCTTCTCCCCGAACCACTTCCTCGATGCCCATCAGGTGGTCATCGACCACCACGGCTAACTCGTAGGCAGCCAGATTCTCCCGTCGCCAGACCACAAAGTCGCCAAAGTCGCTACCAGCCGTTCGGGTAACCGTGCCAAGCCGGCCGTCGACGAAGCAGATCTTCCGGCCATCCGGCACGCGAAATCGCCAGGGAGCCCCGCCGGGATCAGCAGGCAGCGGCCACTCTGCCGGTCGCAGGTGGGGAGGAAAAATTGATTCTCCATCAGCCTGTGGATGTGGCGCAATCCCGGCGGTGGCCAGATCACGACGGGAGTGAGGGCTCGGGTAGATCGCCCGCATCGCCGCCAGCCGTTGCCAGGCATCACGGTAGAGGCTGTTCCGCTCGCTCTGGCAGTAGGGGCCGAGGGGCCCACCGCAGTCGGGGCCCTCTCGCCATTCCAGCCCCAGCCAGCGGAGGTCCTCGAGGGCGGCAGCTGCAAATTCGGGCTGGCAGCGGGCTGAGTCGAGGTCTTCCAGTCGCATGACGAGGCGTCCGGCTGCCCGCTGGGCCGCTGTGGCAAACGTACGGGCATGGCCGACGTGAAGCAGGCCGGTCGGTGTTGGGGCGAGTCGTCCACGGGTCGTCATAAAATCTGCCAAGATCACTGATAGCGATTGCCAGCCAGCATTTTTTCTCGCTTTTACCGCCCGGCCTGTCGCGTTTTTTTTCCGGCGAGTATATTCCTTGTGGACGGAGTGCCGGCCCTCCGTTCCCTCGCACCAACCGCCGGCATTCCTGGATTGACGACCGGAGCTTCCCTTCGGCCGACCGTTCAGCCCGGAATATTCCCATCCGCACCACGCCAGCGAGGCACAGCGATCCCAATGGACCTTTCGAAGCTCCGCAATATCGGTATCTCCGCACACATCGACTCGGGCAAGACGACGCTTTCGGAGCGAATCCTCTTTTACGCTGGCCGAATCCATCGGATTCAGGAAGTAAAGGGCGATGGCGACGGCGCGACCATGGACCACATGGACCTAGAACGCGAGCGGGGCATCACCATCACCTCGGCCGCTACCAGCGTCGAGTGGAAGGGAAATCCGATCAATCTCATCGACACCCCAGGGCACGTTGACTTTACCGTCGAGGTGGAACGCAGCCTACGGGTGCTTGATGGTGCGGTGCTGGTGCTCTGCTCAGTGGGTGGTGTGCAGAGCCAGTCGATGACCGTTGACCGGCAGATGAAGCGGTACAAGGTGCCTCGGCTTGCCTTCATCAACAAAATGGATCGTACCGGCGCTAATTTCGACCGGGTTGTGCAGCAGCTTCGCGACAAGTTGGATGTCGATGCCGTGCCGATGCAGTTGCCGATTGGCAAGGAGGACAAGCTGCAGGGTGTGGTCGACCTCGTGGCAATGAAGGCAATCTATTTCGATGGCGATAACGGCGAGACGGTCCGCGAGGAAGAGATCCCGGCCGACATGAAGGATCAGGCCGACGAAGCACGGCATGCCATGCTCGAGAGCCTGTCGATGTATTCCGACACCCTGATGGAGAAGCTGCTTTCCGAAGAGGCAATCAGCGACGACGAAATTCATGCCGTGGTCAAATCGGCAGTGCAAAGCCAGAGCATTACACCAGTATTCTGTGGGTCGGCCTACAAAAATAAGGGTGTCCAGCCGCTACTCGACGCGGTCAACCGTTACCTGCCCAGTCCACTTGAGCGAAAGGTTTATGCCAAGAAGTGGGATAACCCGGATGAGACCTTTGAGCTTGAAGCGGATCCCGAAAAGCCGCTGGTGGCGATGGGCTTCAAAATCGTCGATGACCCCTACGGTCAGCTGACTTTTATGCGGATCTATCAGGGCCGGCTGGTCAAGGGTGAAGGTTATTTCAATCAGCGAACCCAGCAGAAACAGCGGTTCAGCCGCATTGTGCGGATGCACTCCGACAAGCGGGAAGAGATTGATACAGCCGAAGCGGGTGACATTGTTGCGGTGATGGGCGTCGATGCGGCCAGCGGTGACACCTACGCGGCTGAAAACAAATACTGCTCACTCGAGAGCATGTTCGTGCCAGAGGCGGTGATCAAGATGGCTATCTCGCCGACCAAGCGAGATGGGTTGGACCGGCTTAGCAAGGCCCTGCAGCGATTCGTTCGAGAAGATCCGACCTTCAAGGTTTCCACCGACGAGGAGACGGGGGAGACAGTCATTGCCGGGATGGGCGAGTTGCATCTCGATATTTACGTCGAGCGAATTCGACGTGAATACAAGGTAGATGTTGAGGTTGGTGCGCCGAAGGTGAGCTATCGCGAGGCTCCAACCCGACCAACCGACTACGACTACAAGCACAAGAAGCAGACAGGTGGATCGGGGCAATTCGCCCATATCGTCGGCTCACTCGAACCCCTTCCTGAGGATGCGGAAGAAAACTTTGAGTTTGTCAACAAGGTGGTCGGCGGTCGGGTGCCGAAAGAGTACATCCCGTCGGTCGAGAAGGGCTTTCGGTTCTCAATGGACAAGGGGCCAATCGCAGGATTTCCGATCGTTGGAGTGCGGGCGACCCTTGCTGACGGGTCCTACCACGACGTTGACTCCTCCGACATGGCTTTCCAGCTCTGTGCGCGTGCTGGTTTCCGGGAAGCATTTCTCAATACCAAGCCAGTTCTGCTTGAGCCGATCATGAAACTTGAGGTGGAGGTGCCCGCAGATTTTCAGGGAGCCGTAACGGGCGAATTGAACAAGCGGCGCGGCCTGATTATCTCGACTGAAACTGTCGGCAACGCTTCGACCATCATTGCAGAGGTGCCGCTGGCTGAAACGTTTGGTTACTCGACCGACCTCCGTAGCCTTACCCAAGGGCAGGGCGTTTTTTCCATGGAGTTTGCGAAATACGGTCAGATGCCGGCAAACGTCCAAAAAGAGGTGGTTGAAGAACGCAAGAAAGCAGAATTGGCGGCGGCCAAATAGGGCGACGGTTAGTCAGACAATTTCGTTAGCCTGCCTGACAAGTGTCGATCTTTGGCAGGTGGCCAATTAGCCGAGACTTTCCATGAGGCTGTCCCAGAATTCAATTCTGGCCTCAATGGCGTGTCGGGCAGTTTCTGATGCCTCAGCCCACTTCACCGGGTCCTCTCCGCACATGCGAGCCACGATTCTTCGGCAAATTGGACCATGCCGTTCATCATCGTGCTCAATGTGCCGCTCAAGATAAAAGCGGAAAGCAGCCCAAGTGCTCGGGTCTTGTTCGGCAAGGATGGAGATTAATTGTCGGAACATGTCGGGGATGACATCTTCCCGACCGTACGTGAAGGCGGCAACTACTCGGTGAGCTTCATTCGATTCGATGATGAGGAACGACCGCTCGACAAATCGGCGGGCTGCAGCAGGTGGGGCGGCAATATCGAGTGCTGTCTGAAGGCTGTCGCCCACCGCAAGTTGTGTAAGAGCTTTTGTGATCGTAGCGGTGTCGGCTCCGGCAGCCCGCATGCTCTGTAAATAGAGTTCAAAGTGTGAGGCATAGCTGCCATCCGGCAGTATGTCTGACTCCTCGTCGAGCACGATTTCATTCGCGAGCCTACGAGCCTCGGTATCGGCAGTTGGCAGCCAGGGCAGGCTGACGCAGGTCAGGTGGCGTTGCATTGCCTTCAGCAGACTCTGGAAATCCCAGACAGCCCAGACATGAGCTTCCATGAAACGCCTGATCCGATCCGGTCGGTCGACCATCTGATAGATCGGATGAGCTAAAAGTCGCTGGCGTGAATCGCCAAGCTCGATCCTGTCCTCAAGATTCTGCTCGGCTGCACGATTGACGGAGGTACAGGAAACTTCGACACCAGAAGTTGCAGTCGGCATTGGCAGATGATTTCAGGAGTAGCTGCGCATCCGGATCGACAGCCCACCGCCGATCGAATCGTCACATTCCAACTCTAGCACTCTAGTCCACACTCGGGAAATGTGGAGTCACGGACCGAGAAAGGTCGTTGTGCATGTCGCCTCCAGCCTGCCATCAAGTTCCTGCCCTGTAGCAATGGCAGTTGCCTGGCCCCGGCTCTCGCCTGCCAGACGGTAAACAACCTCAAAGGTCGAGCGTCCCCCTGGCGGTAGGCTGGTAATGCCGTCAAAGCTGACTGTGAGACCATCAATCCGAACCCGTGACGGAATCGGATTGCCAACAATCCTGGCCTCTTCGGGCAGTGAAATTGTGAGGTCGAGTGGACCTGTTGGACGGTCGCCGTCGTTCCTGATGGTGCAGATGAGCGTAGTGGTACCTCCAAACCGCACTGGATCGTCGAGGTCAGCAAGGCTGAGTTGCAGGCCGGCTTCAGCAGGGGTTCGCGGTGGCGGAGCACCTGAACGGATGATGACGCAGGCCTCGTCTGCCACCATACCACCGCCCGGCAGCCCACCAAGAACGGTTCGGACGCATGCTCGGGTTCCGACTTGTCCGCTCCCGCCTGCTGCGGCCACCCCGCGAAAGTTGATCTGCCGGCTGGCCTCACCGCCGGCGACAATTTCAGGCAGTGACCAGCTGGCCTTGTCGCGTCCCAA
Organism: uncultured Chitinophagaceae bacterium; assembly: GCA_964555385.1. Classification (GTDB taxonomy): domain Bacteria; phylum Planctomycetota; class Planctomycetia; order Pirellulales; family UBA1268; genus UBA1268. The sequence goes on along the minus strand of CAZKSP010000011.1, from coordinate 18,953 downwards.
CGTGTAGCCGTCGGATGCCTCGAGGGGGGTAAGTGCAGAATCCCAACTCACCTCAAGTGAGGCCGGGGCGGATCCGCTGGTGCCGATGTTTCGGATAGTGACAACAAACTCTGCGATATCGCCCGCCTTCAGCTCCGCTGGTCCCTTGAGGCTGACCTCAAATGCGGCCTTGGACTGTGGCGCGGTTGCCAATGCCGCCACGTTGGGAAGTGTTGTTCGGGGCGGTGTCAGCGGCTGGCCGGGTTGTGCGTCAGTCTGGCCAGCCAGACCATTTTGCCAGGGTGGGGCCATGCCTCTCGGGCCGTCTGTTCCTGCCGTAGTCTGCTGGGGGCTGCCACCAGTCGTCTGCTCAGGGGGGGAAACGCCTGGAGAAACAAGTGGTGAAACGCCTGGACCACCGGGAGAGGCCTGAGGGCCTGAACGAGTTGCCTCAGGTGTCGGGGGAGTTCCGGCGGAAGGCTGTGGAACGCTGCCACCGTTCAACGGACCACTGGTCAGTGGTGGCAGGCCATTCGCAATGGGTGTTCTTGGAGTCGCCACCGGCGGTGGACCGCTTGCCGCAGGGGCGGAAGCGGGCTGCTGACCGACAGCCCCACGAGCGACCTGTCCGCCACTGTTCGTCGCAGCGGGAGAGCCTGCCGGTATTGCTTCGATACAGGCTGTACCACTGCCGACAGCCTGGTTGCTCTGGTTTAGAATTTCCACTCGGTGGCAATGTCTGCCCGCTTCGACCAACTGAAATTCGAGTGTCAGTCGCCGGGATGTTCCGGCCGCCAGATCGATTGTTCCCTTCTGCTCAATTGGGCTCGCGGAAGCAGCGTGCCGGAAGCCTTTGTCGAAATAGTCAATCACTCGCAACTGTGAGAGCGGCTGGCCTGAACGGTTAACAAGCTCTACCTCAAAGGCCACCTGCTCACCCACTGTGCCAGACCGTGGGCCGGTCAGAAGGATTCCCACAAGGTCGTCGCCCCTGGCGAGATCACCAACAACCACAGCAGGGAAAACGATGCAGGCGAGATGCAGCCAGCGGCAGCCCGCGAATGTGAGCCAGTTTGCAGCCATAGGAATTCTCGCCGGTCCTTCATCCCGGTAGGCTCGGGGGCGGGCGAACGCCTTCCAAACAGCCTCCGCTATGGCATGATGGTACTTGGCCGGTCGATTGACTGCAAAATCAGATCTGTGCCGCGGCTAATAGTCACTGGAGCGGTGTCGGACGATGTCGCCTTCGACCATGTAAATCACGTCTTCAGCGATATTGGTCGCCATGTCGGCAATTCGCTCAATGTGTTTTGAGACTGAATTGACCCGCAGCAGGCACTCGACCCGATCTGGCTCGACCTTAATGCCCTTGAGTACCATCCGCCGCACCCGCTGCCGGGCATCGTCAACGGCATCATCCTCTTCCCGCACTTGGCGGGCCAATGCCGTATCGCCATTGACCACGGCATCCAGGCTTTGTCGGACCATTTCCTGAGCCAATGTCGCCATCGTGCGAATTTCAGCCGGCAGGTCGATTGGCCCTGCGTCCGCAAGTTGGGCCACGCGTTTGGCAATGTTCTTGGCCAGATCGCCCATCCGCTCAAGGTCGTTGTTGATCTTCAGGGCTGCAACTACGAGCCGCAGGTCGGCCGCCACTGGTTGGTAGAGGGCAAGGATTTTGAGGCACTCCTCCTCAACCTCGACCTCCATCCGGTCAATTTCTTCATCGCTGGCCATCACCCGTTGGGCGAGCGCGGAATCCCGGTTAATAAGCGCTGTGATCGACTTCGATATTGCCTCTTCAACGAGGGTGCCGACGCGGAGAATTTTTTCTTTCAGTTGAACAATCTGCCGCTCGATATGACGCATCAGAGAGAGCCTCGGTGGGTGAATTACCAGCAGTGATAGCCCGCAAAATGCCGGGTGCCTAACCGAATCGTCCGGTCACATACGATTCGGTTTCCTTGAGCATCGGTTTGGTGAAAATATCAGAGGTTGGTCCATATTCGATCAATCGGCCCAAATACATGAAAGCGGTGTAGTCACTGGCCCGACTGGCTTGCTGCATATTATGAGTGACCATCAGCACTGAGTAGCGGCCACGCAGTTCTTGAATCAGATCCTCCACCTTGCCAGTGGCGATTGGGTCAAGGGCTGAGCAAGGTTCGTCGAGCAGAAGGACCTCTGGCTCGGCTGCGATTGCCCGGGCGATGCAGAGACGCTGCTGCTGGCCGCCTGACAGCCCCAAAGCAGTGTCGTGCAGACGGTCCTTGACCTCGTCCCAAAGCGCTGCGCCCCGCAGGCTGAGTTCGCAGACCTCGTCGAGAACGCCACGGTTTCGTTCGCCATCGATTCGCAGAGAATAGACAACGTTTTCATAGATACTCATCGGGAATGGATTGGGCTTCTGGAAGACCATTCCCATTCGCTTTCGGAGGTCAATCACGTCCATTCGTGGGTCGTAAATCGAATCGCCGTTGAGCCGCATATCGCCAGTGATCTGGACGCTCTGAACCAGATCGTTGAGCCGGTTGACGCTGCGCAAAAGAGTCGATTTTCCACATCCGCTCGGGCCGACCAATGCCGTGACCTGATTGTGGGGAATCGGCATCGAGATACCGTGCAGTGCCTGCTTGGTGCCATACCAGAGGTTGAACCGGTCAATCTCCAGTACGGGGGTTTCCTCAAGCACCTTCTCGTGAACCTCTGAAGGGACATTGAGCCCACTGGCGACTGCCTGCAGCCGATCGGTGGTGTCTGACTGCGGTGGGGCTGGCTGTCGGGTGTCGTCCGCTCCGGTCATCAAAATTGTCCTCGGGCGTGGGCTTAGTGGCTCAGAATTGCTGCATGACATACCGCCGCTTCAGCCGTGAGCGGATAAAGATCGCAGTGATGTTGAGCAGGGCAATGATCGTGACGAGGAGAAAGGTGATGGTGAAGACCATTGGTTGCGCTGCCTGGCTGTTGGGGCTCTGAAACCCCACATCGTAGATGAGGTAGGCCAAATGCATGAATTCTCGCTCTGGATGAATGAAGGGAAAGCTGCCGTCGATCGGCAGATCAAGGGCCAGCTTTTTAACGCCGACCAGCATCAGCGGGGCAACCTCGCCCGCACCGCGGGCCATCGCCAGAATCAGCCCTGTCATGATGCCGGGCAGTGCCCGTGGCAGCACGATCCGACGGATTGTCTGCCACTTGCTGGCACCACAGGCGTAGGATCCTTCACGCATTGAATTGGGGACTGCTGCCAGTGCCTCCTCTGTTGCCACAATCACGACCGGCAGGGTGAGCAGGGCCAGTGTGAGGGCGGCCCAGAGCAGTCCACCAGTGCCGAAGGTCGGCTGATTGTCGGCTTCCAGGCTGGCACGAAAGAAAATCTCGTCAATGTTGCCGCCCAGGCCGTAGCAGAAAAAGCCCAGCCCGAATGCGCCGTAGACGATGCTGGGCACCCCAGCGAGGTTGTTAATGGCGATCCGCACGATCGACGTGAGAGGCCCGGAGGAGGCGTACTCCCGCAGGTAGAGGGCCGCCAACACACCGAACGGCGCTACCAGCAGGGCCATGATGAGCGTCATCGCAACCGTGCCCCAAATAGCCGGGAAGACGCCTCCTGCACTGTTGGCCTCTCGAGGATCATCAGAAAGAAACTCCCACCAGCGGGAACCGTAGACGCTCAGTTTGCCCGCGATTCCGAGCCGGTTTGGCTGCCAGGCTTGCACCATCTGTTCCAATGGAAGCGTCACCAGTTGGTCATCCACCGTCTGGAATTCAAAGGACCATTCACGATTGGCGTCCCGTAACTGGTTTGTCGTGACATCCAACTCCCGTGATTGCTCAGCAACCCGGGCGATCACCTTCTGCTCAGCGGCCTTCGCCGCCGCAACTGCGGCCGAATCGGCCCCCGCCTCCAACTGGGCCGATGCGACCGCCAGTCGGGCCGCTCGCAACTCGCGCTGAAGGTCGCCGCGCTGGTGCCGGTTGATCCAAACGGCTCTGGCATACCGTCGTCTCACCTCAGGCTGGATCCGCTGATACTCATCCCAGGCTGCCGCAGGGCCTTCGGCAACCGGCTTGCCCGATCGCAACAGGCGGAGGGGATAGCCGTGAAAACGTCCTCCCTCCAGTCGTTCCACTGCAGTCGCCCACTCGGGGCGTTTGGTCGACTCCACTACTGCATCGTCGACCCAACGGAAGTGCTCGCCAGTCAGTTCAAAGTTCGCAGTCCTGATGAGTTGGCTGCCGCCGGTTCGGCCAGAGTCGGTGGTGGCCTCCTCGCCCCGTTCCCGGTCAGTCACCTCTCCCAGTACACGCTGGCCATCCATGAGGCTCACCTCCACCAGCGGCCGTGGCCAGAAGGTGGCCGCGCCCCGCACGGCGATGAACACGAGCAGGCCTGCAATCATCAGGCTGGCGATAGCGAGTGATCCGGCCGTTAGCCAGACCCATGGCTCACCCTGAGCAACCAGGTTGGAAAACGGGGACCGCACACCACGCCGCAGTTGACGACTAAAGCTCATGAGACCTCCTGCGGAACCGCTGTCGGACCACTTCGGCAATCGTGTTGACAGCAAAGGTCATGGCAAAAAGAAGCACTGCTGCCAGAAAAAGCACCCGATAATGGGCCGATCCACGGGCAGCCTCGGGCAATTCGGTGGCGATGGCAGCCGAGAGCGTCTGAAAGCCGTTGAAGATATTCCAGCCCATCAACGGTGTGTTTCCTGCCGCCATCAGCACGATCATCGTCTCACCCACGGCGCGGCCAAGGCCAATCATCACCGCTGAGAACAGACCGCTGGTGGCTGCCGGTACGATCACCCGGACTGTGGTCTGCCAGGGAGTGGCGCCGGCCCCGAGCGATGCGCTGCGAAGATGATCGGGCACGCTTGAGAGGGCGTCGTCTGCAATCGTGAAGACGAGCGGAATGATCGCAAAGCTCATCCCAATGGCGACAACGATGGCATTCCGCTGGACATACGTTCCCAGTAGCCCGCCACGGGTGTCCAGCCGCAAAGCATCAAAAAACATCGCCGCCGCCGCTGCAATCAAAAGCGTCGCGGCGATACCGAGCAAGCAGGTCACCAGCGACACCACTGCCGTACGGTGATGACTCCAGCCACTGCTGCGAATCCTCAGCCAGGGACTGGCGAACCGCCCGACGAGAAAGACGGCAAAAACACCGGCAAGCGGGATCAACGCAAGCATCCATCCTCCCCACCCGCTGCCGCCACGACCGTTGAGCCAGGCGAAAATGTCGCCCCCGAAAAAAAACTGCTCCAGCGGTGCGGCAGTCAGCCAGCCAGCCAGCAGCCCAACCGGTAATGCCACCACTAGCACAACGAGGAATCGCCAGCCGGCCACCCTGCTCCGCCAGCTTGAGGGCCAGAGCTGCCAGAGGTGTGCGCCCAGCAGAAGGGCCAGTGGCACGGTGAAAAAACAGGACAGAAAGACCATCACCCCTTGCTCGATCAGTGGGGCAAAGATCAGCCCAGCAACAAAGCCGAGTACTACACTCGGCAGGCTGGCCATCATTTCGATGGTTGGTTTGATTCGGGCCTTCCAGCGGGCATGCATGAACTGGCTGGCATAGATTGCCGCCAGCAGGGCAATCGGGGTCGCGAAGAGCATTGAGTAGAGGGTGGCCTTGATCGTGCCGAAAATCAGCGGCACCAGGCTGAGCTTCGGCTCGAAGGACTCATGCCCGGTTGTCTCCCAGGCATAGACCGGTTGCGGATAGTTTTCGTACCAGAGCTTGCCAAAGAGGGCCCGTAGCGACACCTCGGGATAGCCGGGGGTAAATGACCAGACACTCAGTCCGGCAGCGGTTGCCGCCACTAGTCGATTTTCCCGAGGGGCAATGATGAGTTGTTCGGCTGGCTGGGGGGAGGTGGTATCCCCATCGCCATCAATCCGCAGCACTGTCTCGCCGTTGGTTGCCTGCTGCAACTGAGTCGATCCATCGGCCCGTCCCACCCCAAACAACCGGGAACGCGGCGAGGCCACAATCGCCGTGATAGCGGATGGCAGACGGTTCGACACCGGCGGCGGGAAGGTCTTGGCGACGACCGTGGCCAACCCATCCTCGGCCGCTGCCTCGGATCTGGTTGTGAACAGCAGCCGGGCCGTCCCAACGTTGTCGCCGATAACGAAGGCCGACCCTCCGAAAAGCCGGGTCACTGCAGTGACGTTCAGGCCTGCCGGCAGTAGTTCACGCTGCTCAAGCTGAGATGGCTGGTCGACCTCACGGATGAGATGCCGCTCAAACCGGCCATCTTTCCCAAACACGAAGAGTTGGTCACCGAGTCCCGTAACCCGCACGAATTGCCGCTCCGGCTGTCCAGTCTGCGGGGCAATTGTGCTGCCGTCAGCGCTGGTAATGAGCTCGTCGGTCAGCAGATTGCGACGGGACGAGAGTTTTTCAACACGAATCTGACCCGTCGCATCGACCGCAGCAATGCACGGCCCCCCTGAGAGCACCGCCAAATCGACATCGACAATCGGCTGACTAAGAGCCTGTGAGGTATGGCTGTTGAATTCGGCAACCAACTTCACCAAGGTGGTGGTGCCGTTGGAGTTGCGAAGGTAGATCCGGTCGTCAACGCTCATGGACTCGCCAGCCGACAGTTCCCGGGTCGCTGCCGGTAGATCGGCTATTGGAGCGAAGGTTGATTCCAGCCCAAGCCTGCCGCTGCGGATCGTGCCGTCGCGATAGCCAGCCACAGCCTCCAGCCCAATCGGCAGAGCTCGGAGAGCCGTCGCATCTTCAAGGCCGCATACGACCGTAGGCCGCGAGAGCAGTAACCGGCCCGTCTTCAGTTCAATCACATCGATCTGCTCGGCGTTGCAGAACCAAGCTAGGCAGCCAGACTCGTCGCTGCCCGCAGCCAGCGAGTGTGCGGCAGCGGGAGGGGGCTGCAACGCATGATCAAAGCTGATTGTTCCGGAACGAAACAGCGGCAATGCAACTGCCAGTAGGAATACGCCCACCAGCAGCACGGCCGCAATGGTGCCCAGTCCCCCGAGAGTGATCAGCAGTCGGGCGAGTTGATCGCCGAACAGCACGCCGACGCGGGTCTGGGTGGGCCGCTTCCTTCCGGTAAATGTTGCCCGCTCAGTCATAGGTCGGCGTCAGTGCCATCGGCCGCTGGAAAAGCGGCCGCCCCGGAAGGGGAGAAGCGATTGCGTTGAGGCCAAGTCGGCAGATCGATTGTCCCGAGCAGGCGATGCCACCACTGCCCAGGGCATTACCACCCCGTTTCTCGACTAAAAAGGTTGTACTGCGGGCATACCAGTTGGTCCATGAGGTGTCGCCCAAGGCCCTTTTCGTTGCCACTATTGAATGCTGACAGCCGCGAGGCTGCGTTTTGCGATTGGAGCGGTGATGGGCAGATAGCCATCCTTCAAGACGCCTTCTTGCCCCGAGCCGCTGAGCACATAGCGAATGAATTCGCGGCGGAGGGGATCGAGTTTGCTGCCGGGCTTGTAATTGACGCTCAAGTAAAGGAACCGCGACAGCGGATAATCACCGCTGTAGGCGTTCGCCGCCTCGGCGGCGACCAGCGGACTGCCAGGCTTCACTCCGAGTGGAATCGCGCGAACATCCGCAGTCTTGTAGCCAATGCCGCTGTAGCCAATACCATATTTATCGCTGGCAACTGACTGGACAACCGACGAACTTCCCGGCTGTTCCTTGACGGTCGGCTTGAAGTCACCTTTAAACAGAGCATGCTCTTTGAAGTAGCCGTAGGTGCCGCTGGCTGAGTTACGGCCGTAAAGACTGATAGGCTTATCCTGCCATTCACCACCGAGGCCCAGTTCGCCCCAGGTCGTGATGGCCTCCTTTGCCCCGCCATTACGATTCTTTGAGAAGATTGCATCGACCTGCTGCAGCGACAGGCCGGCGATTGGGTTGTCCTTGTGGACATAGACCGCCAACATGTCGATCGCGGTCGGGATCCTTGTCGGAGCGTAGCCAAATTTGTCCTTGAAGGCATCAACCTCAGAAGGCTTCCAGTCACGGCTCATCGGACCAAAAGTACTTGTCCCCTCCATCAACGCGGGAGGGGCAGATGAAGAGCCTTTCCCCTCGATTCCCTCGCGGACGCTCGGGTAATGCTTTTTGAACCCCTCCGACCAGAGGGCCACCATATTGTTCATCGTGTCCGAGCCCACGCACTTGAGCGATCCGGAGACTTCACCCGTCACCTTTGCGTATGGGCTGAGTGCCGGGTCGACGTCACCCCCGAGAACCTCAGAGCAGGTAAACAGAGAGAGGCCCCCTATCAGGTACAAACCGGCCAGCCAAGCTGCTTGATGGTGCCGCATGTGAATGTCGCTCCAAACGGGTTTTTGATGGTTGATTCGCGGTTATAAGGCCAATTGCGCATGTGAGCCGCCGAGCGACCGTCAAGAAAATATTGAAGGATTGTGAGAATTTCGTGAGCGGCTGCTGATGACGGAACTCAGGCCGACCCCCTGTGAGTCCCTGTTGCAGAAGTGCTGCAGGAAGGACCGGTCGCTGAAGCCCTCGAGGAATGTCTGCTACAATTCGAAGGTTGGCGGCGGAAAATTCTTTGCCGTGTTCGATCAGAAGCTGTTTGCCGATGCCGCAATCCGCCACCTCCGCCCGATCCGCCGCCATGAGCGTCTTGTTGGACGATGGCCCAATCGTGCTGCCAGCGCTGCTTTTGTGTGATTTCGGCCACTTGGCGGACGAGGTCGCCCGGCTTGAGGTGGCCGGGGCCAAGGCGATCCATCTCGATGTCATGGACGGTCGGTTCGTCCCCCAGCTGACCTACGGAATGGTGGTTGTGGAGGCCGTGCGGCGGGCCGCGACGGTGCCGATTGAGGTCCACCTCATGATCGAAGAGCCTGACCAGACCGCGGCCGATTATGCCCGGGCCGGCGCGGACATTGTCACCGTTCATATTGAGGGGCTGGCCAGTCCGGAGGCCACCCTTGCGGCCATCACCGCTGCCGGAAGCCGAGCCCACCTGGCCATCAGTCCGGGCACCCCGGTGGAGCGGGTTCAGCCATTTCTTGCTGCCGCTGCCGGAGTGCTGGTGATGAGTGTTGATCCGGGCTACGGCGGGCAGGCCTTCCAGCCCGCTGCACTCGACAAACTTGCCCAGCTCCGAATGCTTCGGGCTGAACACGGGTTGGCCCTTCAGCTGGGTATTGACGGAGGCATCGCGGCTGGCACCATCGCCTCCGCGGCCCGGGCCGGCGCGGAGCTCATCGTTGCCGGCAGTGCTGTCATTCGCAGTGGTGACTACGCTACCGCCATCCGGGGGCTCCAGCAGATCGCCCGGGAAAAGGGCGATTGATGGGAAGAAGTCCCTTTGCTCGTGCCGGCCAGCCCCTCCAGATCGCTCGCTGGCCAGGCTGACGGAACTGGATTGGCGGCCGATTCCACGCAGGTGGTAAACTTCGTAGAAGGTGCTTTTGGCTCCGAAACCGGGCCAGTGGGCCAAGATCGCAATCATCGAAGAAAAGACATGACTCACCGGCAGGCGATGAAGACAGGCAACGACGTCGAGGCTGGGGCGGCTCAAACCAGAGGCCCCAGTGGATCGCCTCGGGATTCCGCAGCCGATTCTCGTCGGCCCGGCCCACGTCCCAAACGGGGGGTGCCCGAGGGACTCTGGCTGAAATGCGATGGCTGCCGGGCGACGATATACCGCAAGGAAGCCGAGCAGATGCTCAACGTCTGCCCCCAGTGTGGCTTCCACTGGTATGTCTCGGCCCGACAGCGGGTTGACCAACTGTTCGACCCCGGCACCTTCGAAGAGTGGGATGGCCAGCTGCGGCCAACCGATCCGCTCGGTTTCACCGACAAAAAGCCTTATGCGGGACGGATTGTCAGCGAGCAGAGGCGGACCGGCCTTTCCGATGCCGCCCTGACCGGCACCGGCATGATCAGGGCCCGGCGGGTCGCCTGCGGCATCACTGACTCTTCCTTCATCATGGGCAGCATGGGAAGCGTTGTCGGGGAACGGCTGACGCGGCTGGTCGAACGGGCCACCAGTCAGCGACTGCCGCTCATCATCATCAGTGCGTCAGGTGGTGGTGCCAGGATGCACGAAGGCATTTTGTCACTGATGCAGATGGCCAAGGTGTCGGCGGCATTGGCCCGCTACTCAGCTGCGGGCGGGCTGTTCATCTCGGTGCTGACGAACCCAACGATGGGGGGTGTGGCAGCAAGCTTTGCATCACTCGGTGACCTGGTCTTCGCTGAGCCCCGCGCGCTGATTGGATTCGCCGGGCCCCGGACGATCAAGGCGACGATTCGGGTCGAGTTGCCACCCGGCTTCCAGACCAGTGAGTTTCTGCTCGAGCACGGCTTCATCGATCGGATCATTGCCCGCAAGGATCTCAAGAGCGAGTTGGCTCGGGCGATTGACTATTGCGGTGGCTGATTGTCCGCGGCGGCAACGAGATCCGGCAGTGGTGCTAGCTCGATCAGTTCGGCTAGTCCGGCAGCAGCCAGTTCTCGGCCGGTGACGTAGCGATGCTCGCGGCACCAATCGCGGACCAGTTCCGCTGAAGCCGCTCCATTGCGACTGAAGAGATCGACCAGTAGCTGGTCCATCTCTTCCTCAAGCGCCGTGAAGTGTCTCGACCATTCGGCCGCCTCGCGGATGCCGATCTGTTCCTCACTTTGCCACTTCATCGGATGAAACAGGAGCACGCTGCTGGCAGTGACCAGCCTCCGGTCGCAGGCCGCGAAGGGCCAGACGGCGGCAGACGAGCACTCGCCGGTGACAATTCCGGTAGTCTGCAGACCTCGCAGCCGCATGACCGCGACCAGCGAATTGGCAGTGTATGGATTGCCGCCGGGTGAGTCGAAATAGATCGTGCACTCGGAGCCAGGCTCAACGCCCAGCAATTTGTCGATCAGGTCGGTGGCGTTGTCGGTGAGATCACCGACGATCGCTATTTCAGCCGGCCCGCTCGATTCGTCATCGACAGACTCATCCGGTTCAGGCAGGGAAGACTTGGCAGCAGGCATTTGCATCCTCATGGAGATGATCGAGAACGTCAGCAGTTCAAGATTGATCCGGTATGATACTCCGAACGGGGCCGGCCATCGTTGGGAGGCTCGGGCTCGATCGAGGGCGTGGCGGAGATTCAGCACAATGGGAATCGTCTCGTACTGTCCGAAGGGGCATCGAACCAAGTTAAAGGATCGCTATGCTGGCCTTCGAATTCGCTGCCCCACATGCGGCATGAAATACTGGGTCGACAAAGCTCAGTCGGTCACAAGTTCCTTGTTGTCTGAGCCCATGGCTGCCTCGGTCACTGACCCCATGGTATCCACGGTTGAGGCCGAGTCATCGCCGCTGCCCGAGCCGATTGCCACGGCCCCTGAGGCAGTCTGGTGTATCGCCCTTCCGGGTGGCGAGCCTTCCGATTCCTTGCCGGCAGCTGCTATGCAGGCTTGGCTTGCATCGGGAAAGGCAACAGGCAATGAATTGGTCTGGCGATCGGACTGGACTGAATGGAAGCCGATTGGCCAGGTTTTTTTAGGTTCATTGGGTGGCAATCGCGAGGTGGGCGACACGGCGTTGTCAGTCCCCGCGGCGGCTGGTTCTGGTACGATAGAAGTTCGAAGACCCCGCATAACCAACACCACTGCCGAAGGAGCAGCCCCATGACCGCATTCCGGATGTTTGAATCGAAGCCGATTTGGTTGGTCCTAGCGGCGGCAGCAGGGACACTGGGTACGCTGCTGCCGGCAGGCCGGTTGGCAGCAGCCGATCCAGCCCCCAATGCTAGCGAATTCACCGTGGCGGACGGTCGCTTTTCACTCGCAGCCCCCGCCGCATTTAAGCGAGTACGGCCGCGGTCAATGATGGTTGAAACAGAGTTCTCGCTGCCGCCAATGGCCGGTGACGAGGGGGCAGGTCGGCTTACCGTGATGGGGGCAGGCGGCTCCATCGAAGCCAACATTGATCGTTGGATCGGCCAGTTTAGTCAGCCCGATGGTTCCGCCACCAAGGACAAGGCGGCGGTCAAAAAGCTGAAGGTGGCTGGCTGTTCGGTAACCCTTGTCGATGTCACCGGCACCTACAAGGATATGCCGGGTGGGCCGTTCGCCGGCGGGCGGGTCATCGAACGCCCCGACTACCGAATGCTGGCGGCGATCATTGAGACAGGTGATTCCGGGAATTACTTCCTGAAGCTCTACGGGCCTGCAAAAACTGTTGGTAACTCGGCCGACGGCTTTCGCAAGATGGTCGAGGGCATGGTGGCGACGGGCAGTAACTGAGCCTCATCCTTTAGCTCCCTCAACAAGCGGCCGCGATGAAGATTCAGGAGTTTTTCGAACACCATGGCATCGCGGGCAATCCTTTTGCCGAGGAGGATGCCCAGAACGACACGGTCTTCAAGCGGACCTGTCTCGAGTCAACCTTTCATCCCGCTTGGGATAAAATCTACGGTGACCCGGAAGACCCCAGCACGTCGATTGTCTTTGGCGAGAAGGGTGCGGGTAAGACAGCCCTCAAGCTTCAGATGGTGCGGCAGTTTGAGCGGCATAACGAAGCCTGCCGGGCTGGTGAGAACGCCGGCAAGCCGACCTTTGTTGTGTTGTACGACGACTTCAATCCCTTCCTTGACCGGTTTGTCAGCCGAGTTGGTAGCCAGCGACCGGTGGAGAAGATCCTGGCCCAGTGGAAGCTCTGGGACCACATGGATGCCATTCTGTCGCTGGCAGTCACAAAGCTGGTCTCGGCAATTATTCACGACAGCCCCGATGAGCCGGTCGGGAATGGCGGACGGCATGACTGGAGTGGTCCCCATGCCCGTGACATGGCGTTACTGGCCGCGCTTTATGATCAGTCAACCGCCGAAACCTTCCCCGCGCGTTGGCGGAAGCTGCGCTGGCGAGTGGGCTACACGTCCCTCGCCGGGCTCTGGCCGCTGGCGGTCGGGGGACTTGGAACCCTGATGTTTGCAATTGCCGTCGCGGCAACGGTCGCGCGAGGCCAGTCCGCCTGGCTGGCTGCCTGGTGGCCATGGCTGTTGCTGGCCGCCGCATGGGGGCCCTGGGCCTGGCGGCGGCTGCGGTGTTGGTGGAAGGCCCTCCGCATCATCCGCAGCATGCGAACGGGGAATCGAACTGTTGGTCAGCTTACTCGGGCCCTGGCCCGGATGCCGGAGGTTGATCTTGCTGGCCAGCCGCTGCCACTGCTGGCCCGCAGTGATGACCGTTATGAACTTGTTGCCAAGTTTCAGGGCATTCTCGAGGCAGTCGGTTACGGCGGCATGGTGGTCATCATCGACCGTCTCGACGAGCCGCACGTGATCAACGGAGCTGCCGAGCCGATGCGGCTCGTGATCTGGCCAATCCTCGATAATAAATTTTTGAAGTCTCCCGGCCTCGGGTTCAAGATGCTGCTCCCGAACGAACTCTATCGGTTCATCGAGCGGGAGGACGAGTCGTTCAACCAGCGGGCCCGGCTCGACAAGCAGAACCTCGTGCCCTCACTCGAGTGGTCGGGTGAAACGCTCTACGACATCGCTTCGATGCGGCTGAAGGCGGCAAGTGTCAAACAGCCGCCGGCCAGCCTTGCCGATCTCTTCGAGCCTACTGTCGATCAGCGGCGGCTGCTCGACGGCCTCAGGAGCGTTCGGGTGCCCCGGCAGCTGTTCAAGTTTCTCTACCGTCTGTTGGTGGCGCACTGTCACGCCCACACGGCCGAGCAGCCTATCTACCAGATTCCCCTGGAGCGGTTCGATACTGAGTTGGCCGTCTTCCGTCGCGATCAGGATGCCTTCGATCGCGGCCTCGCACCGCGGTAGTCAGGCCCGGAAAGGCTCTTCGGAAGTGCTCGACGGGCGTCGATAGGCCGCCGGAGTGGGGCCGGCTAGTTGCAACAATAACCTCATGAAGGAGAGACGGTGGACACGGTCCACACGGTTGCTGTCGGGCGGAAGGCGATGGCCTGCCAGTTCGAGGTAATCTTCAATATTCACGACAACGACCAGGCAACCCCCTGGGGAGTTGAAGCGCTCGATCTCATTGACGCAGTCGAAGACCAGATCACGGTCTATCGATCTGACAGCGAGTTGGCGCAGCTCAATGCCCGGGCCGCCGACGACTGGCAGTCGGTGTCGGACGAACTGTTCAGCCTGCTCGTGCTGGCCCGCGATCTCACTGACCGAACCCTTGGGGCGTTTGATGTTACTGCCGGCCCACTGATTCGGGCGTGGGGGTTTCTCCAACGACAGGGCCGTCAGCCTGATCCGGGGGCACTCATAGCCGCCCGCCGTTGCTCCGGGATGGATCTGGTCGAGTTCGACATGACCACTCGGCGGATCCGCTTCCGGCAGCCAGGAGTGGAAATCAATCTGGGGGCGATTGGCAAGGGCTGGGCGATCGATCGAGCGATCGAGCGGATCGCCGAAGGGGGGATTGCCGATGTGTTCATCCATGGTGGCCACAGCAGTCTGCGGGCCCGCGGCAGCCGCGGGTTTCGCCATTCGACTGGTGCTGGGGAGGGGTGGCCAGTTGGGCTGCGTCATCCGCTGCGTCCCCGAGATCGACTCGGCAGCATTCGGATCCAGAACCGCGCCCTCGGAACCAGCGGTTCAGGTACGCAATTTTTCATCGATCAGGGACGCAAGCTTGGCCACATCCTCGATCCCCGCACGGGGCAGCCAGCGACGGGGGTGCTGTCAGCCACGGTATTGGCACCGACAGCAGCCGAGGCTGACGCGTTGGCGACGGCTGCCTACGTACTTGGCCCGGCGGCACTCGACCGTATCGCCCCAGCGGGCGGACCGGTGGCCGCCTTGCTGGTCCTTCCTGGCAGCCGAGACGGTCAACTGGCTGTGAGGCTTGCGAACCTGTCGCCCGAGCAGTTTCAACTCACTGAAAACCTGCCGGGGCTGACGATTATTCCGCCTCAAACGCCCCAAACAGGCCCCTAATGCCGTCGCCGTTGGCGTGCCAGCGCTCCCTATCTCTGGTACGATCGAGAGCACCTCGTCGGCAGCATTTGTGGCTGCCGTGCTTCCCTCACCCCTGCAACACCGTCGCACATGATTGAATGGTTGGAGCAGGGGTCGTATTTGGGAATCATCCTGTTCCTGACGCTTACCGGCCTGGGCCTGCCGGTTCCTGAGGAGGTGCCGATCGTGGCGGCGGGGGTGATGACCCGGGCCGGCCACCTGCACTGGTGGTATGCCCTGCCGGCCTGCCTTATCGGAGCCTTGCTAGGGGATAGCCTGATGTATGGTCTTGGCCGTTTCTTCGGGGCCAAATTTCTACGCGAACATCGTTTTCTTAGTGGATTTCTCTCCGAGGAACGTGAGCAGAAGATCGAACAACTGATCAAGCAGCACGGCATCAAGGCCTTTTTTGTGGCCCGGTTCCTTGTCGGCCTCCGGAGTCCGTTCTACCTCACCGCCGGTATTCTTCGGGTGAAGTACCGCTGGTTCCTGTTCGCCGATTTCATCTGTGCGTCGGTAGTGATCAGTAGCTTTTTTGGGCTTGCCTACCTCTTTGGTGATCGAATCACCGGGCTGATCCAGTCAGCCGAACGTGGGTTCACGGTCGTGATCCTCGTCGGCAGCCTGATTGCTCTGGCCGTGGCTTCCTTTCTCTGGTTTCGCAAGCGGCGGATGGAGCTGCTTGATCAGTCTCCCGAAAGCCTGTTTGAAAACCGAGAGTTGATTTTTGGACCGGCAGCCGACCGGTTGGGTGACGCGTTGCCTTTCGGAGAGAGCCAGGCAGTCCGACCAACGGAGGCGATGCCCGACCAGCAGCGTTCACAGCGGCGGTCGCCGGTGCCTGTTGCTGACGCACCTCCAGTGGCAACGAAGGACTGCGGAAAGGCCACTGACTCGGGGTTGTAGCGATCGCGCAGATTGCACCGGGCAGGATGCCAAGAATGGGGTGTCGGTTCGGGCTGCGGTGACTTTTCTGGCCATCGATCATGGCCTAGGAATGAGTATGGCGACGGGAGAATGCTCGCTGTCGGCCGTATCAAATCGTTCCGGGAATTTCCCATGCCCGAGTCCGCTTCGTTAGTACCCGCCTGCTCCTCTGGGAGGGCCTCGCCGGCTGGCCAGACGCCCGCTCGACGGGTACTCGTTGTCGACGATGATCGGCGGATGGCTTCGAGCATGGCGCAGTGGCTTTGCACCCAGGGCTGGCATGCCCGCGCGGCTGGCAGCCCGGAAGAAGCGATTGCCGCACTTACCCGCGGACGGTTGGACGGCTGCCTGCTAGATGCCAATCTACCGAGGGGTGGGAGCCAGCGGGTGGTAGCCGTGTTGCGGGCAGCCTGGCCCGACGCTCGGCTGGTTACCTTTTCGGCGCGGCAATCGGCTGCCACTGATCGATTGGCTGCCGATGTGACGCTTCCGACGCCGCTGGAGGATGCCGCCGTGCTTGCTGCACTCACCGGGGCAAGAGACACCAGCGGTCGAGGCCGGCCCCGCCCATCCCGTAGCATTCGGCCTGCCTTTGGGCAGAGTCCGGCAATGCGACGGGTGGAGGCCGTCGTTGATCGAATCGCCGCTACTCCGGCCACCGTTCTGCTGACTGGAGAAAGTGGCACAGGCAAGTCGCTGCTGGCCCGGGAGATTCACCGCCGTAGTGATCGAACCAACCAGCGATTCGTTGAGGTTGCCTGCGGCAGCCTCAGTGAAACGCTGCTGGAAAGTGAACTCTTTGGCCACGTCGCCGGTGCCTTCACCGGCGCGACAGTTGCTCGCGAAGGCACCTTTAGCCGTGCCGATGGCGGCACACTGTTCTTGGACGAGATTGCAACGGCCAGCCCGGCCTTGCAGGTGAAGCTGCTGCGGGTACTGCAAGAGTTTGAGTTTGAGCCGGTCGGTGGTGGTAAGACCCGGCAGGTCGACACCCGGATGATTCTTGCAACCCACGAGCATCTTGAAGACCTGGTCGCTGCAGGCAGGTTTCGCAACGACCTGTTCTGGCGAATCAACGTTGTCACGATTGAACTGCCTCCATTGCGTCGACGGCGGGAGGACATTCGTCTGCTGGCTGAGTCTTGTCTGGAACGCCTACAGCCGCGAGCCAAGCGTACGGTCACCGGCTTCAGTGCTTCTGCAATTGACTGCCTTGAGGCCCATGCCTGGCCGGGAAACATCCGGGAACTCGTGCATGCGGTTGAGCGGGCGGTATTCCTCGGCAGTGGTCGGCAGATCAGCCCGACCGATCTCCCTCCTGCTGTTCTTGCCGGCGGAACTGGAACGCGGCGGGCGGGGCGGTCTCCCTCGGTAATCCCGGATCCCGAGAACCACGAGTCGCTTCGCGAACGCCTTGCGACCCCCGAGCGGCAGCTCATACTCGACGCCCTGCGTCGCCACGGCTGGCGACGGGATGCAGCTGCCAAGGAACTAGGTATCAACAGGGCCACGCTTTACAAAAAGGCAAAGCGGCTGGGTGTCGACTTGGCGAGCCTGGGCCGGCCGGCGACAGCCTAAATGACTGTCAATCGAGGTTCAGGCCCGGGTCGACGAATAGTTCGTCGTTGTTGGTACCGTCACTGCCGGTAGCTGCAAAGAGCAGCGTCGAGTCGATACTCGCGGAAGATGCACTGGCAGCAGCCCAGCCAGCAGCCAGGTCGGCAAATGCCCTCGCCCTCGAGGCGGCTGAGTCACGCGATGAGGCCAGCAATTGCGAGTCATCCGCTGAGAGTACACCCGACAGATCGGGTACGTCCGCAGCGCGATAGACGCCGTCATGCCGCAGCAGCATTTGCGTCGGCGGCGTCGCCATCGGGGCTGCCGGACCCTGCTGGCCCCCGGCAACGCCGGCAATCATTGCGGCGTCAAGCATTGAAATTGACCCGTTGCCGCTGACATCGGCTACCAGCACCGGATCAATCGTGGCGTAGGCAACCAGGCCAGTATCAAGCCGCATGGCCAGTCGCGCTGCCAGGGTTGAGTCGGCGTTGCTATAGCTGCCGTCACCGCTGGTATCACCCAGTGAGGCAACCAGTTGTACCGCCGTGCGGCCCGCTGCCACGCCGCCATCAGAATCGACATTCGCAAAACTGATGAGACCAGCCACTCCCAGTGTTGCTTCTGCTGCCACGTCGGCCTGCAGGCTGCCGATTGTCAGCTGACCGAAAGGAAGAACCGCAGGCGCCTCCCACTGCAGGCTCATGAGGCCTGGCTCAATCACTGTGGTTGTCAGCACTGTGCCCTCAGGCAGGTCGGCCCCGGGGCTAATCGCCCCGACGGTGAGCAGGGAGGGGTCGTACCGCAGCGTCGCGGTGAGCACGGAAACGGTGCCGTCGGAGGTGAGTTGGATGGGAATGCCGGCGGCACTGTCGGCTGGCAGATTCACCGCCTGGCCGGCCCCACGAGCGAAACTCGGCACCCCGAGCAGCACCGATGGCAGGATGTTGGTGAAGCTGGCGACATAGTTGTCGCCAACGGTCTCATCAGCGTTGCCATCGAGAAGCCCACCGGTGACAGCCTTGAAAGCTGCATCACCACTTCGAAGCGTGACAGTGTAGCTGTCGGCTGCGAGTGGGGACGAGGAGACGAACTGGATCCCTGCTCCGTCAGTGGCCACCACCAGCGAACCCCGCACGGTACCGACAAGCTCGCCGACAAGTGTCAGATCGGCTACACCGAGTACGTCCATGGCGTCGTAGAGGTTCAGTGAGCTCGGATCGATCGGTCCACTGAAGGAGACCTGGAAGCCATCTAACGTTGGTGTCAGGCCGGTGACATGCAGGCTTTCAATTTTATTGACCACCTCGATTTGCAGGACAGTCTCGAAGCTCTCGCCCGCAGCATCGGTCACTCGCACTCGGATTGAGCGGCTGGCTCCCGCTTCGTAGTCGAAGCTGGCCGTCGTCAGCAGGCTGGTGCCCTCGATTGTGAAGGCGGCATTGTCGGCATCACCGTCGCCGGCCACGAGTGCAAAGTCGAAGGCATCGCCGTAGTCGGGATCGACTGCAGCAAGCGTCCCGGCGAGCGTGCCG